>JALEGB010000082.1 GCA_022760355.1 Neomegalonema sp. | reverse complement strand
GGGCTTACCGGTCTTGACCGGGCAATCAGCCCGCTCCGCGCCCGGTGCGCAGCCGAGAACGGGCTGGGAAGCGCTGACGACGCCTGCTGAATGGGTTTCGACCCTAACCATGCCATGCGGCGACCGTTTTCAGCGACGAGAAGCCGTAGAGGGCTTCAAAGCCCTTTTCGCGCCCGTGCCCCGAAAGGCCGACGCCGCCGAATGGGAGCTCGACCCCGCCGCCGGCGCCATAGTTGTTCAGGAAGACCTGACCAGCGCGCAGGGCGCGCGCAAGGCGCATCTGCCGCCCGCCATCTTGGGTCCAGACCGAAGCGACGAGTCCATATGCTGTGCCGTTGGCGATGCGGAGCGCGTCGGCTTCGTCATCGAAGGGGATCATAACCTGCACAGGACCGAAGATTTCGTCCTGCGCGAGCGGATGTTCCGCATAAGCGTCTGCAAACAGCGTCGGCAGCACATAGGCGCCACTGTCTGGCGCATTCTCGGCCAGGACGCCGCGCGCCGCGATGTTCAGATCGCCGCCTTGCGCCAAGAACCCTTCGACAATCGTTTTTTGCCGGGCCGAGATCAGCGGGCCGAGCTCCAGATCCGCCTCGGCCGGCCCCACGCGTAGGGCGGCGTAGCGCTCGGCCATCCGCGCCTTGACTTCATCATAGACGCCGCGCTGTACGAGAATGCGCGAGGAGGCGGAGCAGGTTTGGCCGGCATTTTGGATCCCTGCATTCACCAGGAACGGCAGCGCTCGGTCGAGGTCCGCGTCGTCGAACACCAGCTGAGGCGACTTTCCGCCAAGCTCGAGCGTTACTGGCGCAACATTTTGCGCCGCCGCCGCTTGGATCAGCCGGCCGACCCCGACCGACCCCGTAAAGCTGATGTGATGAGCGCCTTTATGGGCGGCGAGCGCTGCGCCCGCCTCTGCGCCAAGGCCTGGCGCGACGTTGAGCGCCCCAGCGGGAAGGCCGGCCTCTTGCGCCAGCGCGGCGAAGGCCAGCGCGGTCAAACAGGCCTCCTCCGCAGGCTTGAGCACGCAGGCGTTGCCCATGGCCAAGGCGGCGCCAACGGAGCGCCCGATGATCTGCATCGGGTAGTTCCACGGGATGATATGCCCCGTCACCCCATGCGGCTCGCGCAGGGTGTAGACGGTGTAGCCGGCCTGAAAGGGTATTGTTTCGCCGGTGATTTTATCGGCGGCGCCGCCATAGAACTCCATGTAACGCGCCAGGGCGATGGCGTCGGCGCGGGCTTGCGCCAACGGTTTGCCGACGTCGCGGGCCTCCAGCAGCGCCAGCTCGTCCGCCCTGTCAGCGACCAGATGACCGATGCGCGCCAGGATCCGCCCCCGCTCCGCCGCGGTCATCGCGCCCCAGTCGCCCTCGAGCGCGGCATGCGCCGCATGTACGGACGCATCGATGTCTTCCGCGCTTGCACGGGCGATCTGGGTTAGGATTGAGCCGTCGGATGGGTTGATCAGATCGAGCGTGGCGCCGCTTTGTGGCGCACGCCAAGCACCCCCGATGAAGCATAACGCCGGGTCAAACCACTCATTTCCAATTGTCATGAATGTCCTCATGCAGTTTGCGTCGGACGCCTCAATTCCTGCGCCGTCGCGATGAGTGCGGGGCGGAGCGCAGAGGCCCCGCCCCCGTAAGGCGCGACTGGGCGCGCTACTTGGCGTACGCCGCCGCCGGCAGCCATGTGACGATCGTTGGGAACAGGAAGACGATCGCGAGCCCGGTCAACTGAAGCAGTACGAACGGGATGATGCCGCGGTAGATATGGCCGATGGTGACGCCCGGCGGGCAGACGCCTTTGAGGTAAAAGAGCGCGAAGCCGACCGGCGGGGTCAAGAAGGAGGTCTGCAACGTCACTGCAACCAGAATAGCGAACCAAACCAAGGTCGGATTGCCGACAACGCCATAGCCCTCGACCTCGATCCCAAGCCCGCTGACAACTGGCAACATCAGCGGCATGACGATCAGCGTGATCTCAATCCAATCGAGCAAGAAGCCCAGCAGGAAAATGATGAACAGGATGAAGCCGATCACCATATAAGGGTTGTCAAACGATCCGAGCACCACGCCTTTAATGATATCGTCACCGCCATAGCGCCGCAGAATATAGGCGAAGAAGCCTGCGGCGATGAAAATGCCAACGATAAAGCCTGATGTGTTCAGTGTTTGACGAGCGGCCGCTTTGATGACGCTGTAGCTGAGGCGACCGTTCGCCGCCGCCAGCAGCGTTGCGCCGAGGGCGCCAAGGCCTGATGCTTCGGTCGGCGTCGCCAGCCCGAAGAAGATCGAACCGAGCACCAGCAGGACCAATCCGAAGGGCGGTAAAATGGAGGCGAGCGCGCGCAAAATGATGCGCGGCGTCACCGGCTCATGGTCGGCCGGGATCGGCATCGAGTGTGGCGAGATGAGGCCGTAGACGACGATGTAAATAATGTAGAGCGCGCCCAGCAGCAGCCCAGGGAACAGCGCGCCCATGAACAGATCGCCCAGGCTAATCGCCAGCTGGTCCGACATAATCACCAGCATGATCGACGGCGGGATCAATATGCCCAACGTTCCAGAGGCGGCGATGGCGCCGGTCGCGATCGGCTTCGCGTAATTCTGCTGCATCATCGCTGGAAGCCCAAGCATGCCCAGCAAGACGACCGATGCGCCGATCACGCCGGTGGAGGCGGCGAGGATAATGCCGATGATCATGATCGTTAGCGCCAGGCCGCCGCGCAGCGCGCCGAACAGCACTTGCATCGACCGCATCATCCGCTGCGCCACGCCGGACTGATCCAACATCAGCCCCATGTAAATGAACATCGGCAGCGCGACGAGCACCGGGTTCTTCACCACGCCGCCGAAGAACCGACCGGCTGCAGCGAACAGCCTCTGGTAGGTCACGCCGGTCGTGCTGAACTCGATATATTCGCGGATAAGCTTGCGGTTTGGGTCCAGCACATACTCGCCCAGCAGCGCGAAAATCAGCGCGACGCCGACCAGCGCGTAGGCGACAGGCACGCCACGGAAAAGAAACAGGATAAACACCAGAAACATGGCCAGAACCAGCCACTGGTTCATGTTCATTACTGCGCCGAGAACGGAGAGTATTTCCATGATGATCTCCTAAGCCGCGGTGCGTTTCGCGCGGCTCATCACAAGGCTGACGGCAAAGAGCGCGATGAGCACGGCGAGGGCGGCGAGTTGCGTGTGCTGCAGCAGGTCATCGCGAATGACACGGCGAAAATGCAGCTCCGGCTTGGTGAAGCGCACGAACCACCACAGCGCGTACATGATGGCGCGTTCGGCGACGAACCACGCGAACGGCAACAGCGCGATTAGCCATTTCCATAAAGCTGGGGAGGACGTCACGGTCTCCATATGCCGCCGCGCTGCGCCAAGTCCCGCAATGATGGCCAGCGAGAAGAGGATCGGCAGCGATGCTTTGAGCAAATAGAGCATATGAAGCCCGTTCGGGCTATCCGATCCTTCGCCTGCGGTCCAAGAGGAGGCGGCGTAATGAAAGAGAAGGTCGGTCATCAGCGCAAGAAAAGGCAGGAAAAGCCAGCCGAGCGCGAAGAGCTCGATGCGCGATTTGCGAGGCTCAGAGTAGTTTTGGTGCAGGATATCAACCCTGACATGGCTGTCGGTTGTCACCGCGTAGCCCAGCCCAACGACCATAGCGAAGCCGTACATCCACCAATGCGCATCATCGAGCCAAGCCTGGTTCGCGCCCATTTTGCGCAGAATAACTTGGGCGACGATCGCCAACATCAGGATCGGGAAAATCCAGGCGGCCAGTTTCGAGAAGCCGATCACGGCCTTCTCAAGCGACGTCGCGTTCGCTTCAGCCGCGGCGCTCGGGTCCGAGATCGCGATTTCCGGCTCGGCCGAGCCAGGGGCCCCCGCCTTGAGGCCGCTCGTCTGCTCAAAAGACATCCAAAACATCCATAATTTGTGAAATGCGATGCGGGCGGGTTCTATTGACGGTCACATGCCGAATTCGCCGCCATCCAGAAATGCCGCCTTGCGGGAGCGTTCGGCGATCTGGATCGGTGTATTAGGGGAAGTTGGCGAAGGAGAAGGCGGAGAGCCATGAAGCTCTCCGCCGGACCCGTTAGCGCGGGCGTGGCAGATAGATATTGTCCGACCAGACTTTGTAGCCTTTGCGGAACTTGGTCAGATCATCCCAGACCGCTTTGAACATTGGGTCCTTGGCGGCGATTTCGGTCACAACTTCACCCCAGGCTTTTTCGTAAGCCGTCAGGATTTCAGCCGGCCAGCGCTTGATGATGACGCCGCGTTTCTCCGCATTCTCGACCATCGAGCTATAGTTAATCGCCTCACCTTCGGCGAAGGTGGTCGAGATGTTGGCCAGGCAGGCGATTTCGATCTGCTTCTTGGCTTTGTCCGACAGCGAGTCCCATTTGTCTTTGTTAATCAGCAGCTCGAACATCGTTGCGGGCTGGTGCCAACCTGGGAAGTAGTTGTACTTCGCGATTTTGAAGAAGCCGAGGCGCGCATCGATCACTGGCATCGAGAATTCGGTTGCGTCGATCGAGCCGCGCTCCAATGCTGGGAAGATGTCGCCAGCGGCGAGCAGCGAGGTTGAAACGCCAAGTTTCTCCATCACTTTTGCGCCGAGCCCGAAGAAGCGCATGTTCAGGCCTTTGAGATCATCCAGCGTTTTGATCTCTTTGCGGAACCAGCCCGAGGTTTCTGGCGCGATAACGCCGCACGGCAGAACTTTTACGTTGTAGCCGTTTTTGTCATACATTTCCTGCCAGAGCTTGGCGCCGTCATCATAAAGGATCCAGGCGAGGAATTCGCCAGCCTCGGGGCCGAACGGCACTGCCGAGAACAGCGACGCGGTCGCCATTTTTCCTTGCCAGTAGCCCGGCGTCATAAAGCCTGCGTCGACCGAACCGCTGGAGATTGCGTCCAGCGCTTCCAGGGTCGGGACGAGTTTGCCTGGATCGAAGTGTTTAAACTCAACTTCGCCCGAGATGCCGTTGATCTTTTTAACAAAATCTAGTGCGCCGGTGCCAAGAACTGGCAGGCTTTGTGGGAACGCCGAGGTCATCTCGATCGTCTCTTGCGCCGAAGCGGTCGAGCTTGTCAGCGCAAATGGCGTCGCTAGAAGCGCAGCGCCGGCGAGGGCGCTGAGTGCGGATTTCATCATGTTTCCTCCCGTTGGCCTGTTGTTCAGGCCTTTTCCTGTCTGTCCGGCGGGGCCGGCGGCTATGAATCGTCTGCTTGGGGCGGTTGTTTAATTCGATTTAAGTCCACGATGTCATACCCCTCGACATCACGCACGATCTTGAGGACTTCCGCCGTCGACTTCACGCCGAACTTTTTCAGAAGTCGAGATCGAACGTCGTCAATCGTCCTGGGCGAAAGGTTTAGATCCGCGGCAATTTCGCGGCTTACAGCGCCCATGCCCAGTCTTAGCAGCACCTCCTTTTCTCTGTCCGTCAGGTCGATCGCGCCTGGCGGGTCGTGCAGCTCCACATAGGCGAGCACCGCTCTTGCGATCGGCTCTCGCGGCGTCAACGTCTTCGCGCGGAATTGGCACCACGTGAAGTCGCCATCGCGACGTTTGAGCAGCCGGGTCTTCGTGTCCACGCCGCGAACCTTAACGGCGCTTTCAAATACACTTCGGACGCGAGCGAACTCATCGTCATTTTCATAGAAAAGCTTGAAGCTTTGCCCGATTAGTTCGTCGCGCTCATACCCAGTCATTTCACAAAACGTACTATTGCACGCTTTGATGATCCGGTATTCTGTCAGCACTAGCCCCACCGGCGCTGCTTCGAACAATGTATCTTCGAAGGCCTCACGCTCATCCATAGCGCTAGGGTGTCCTGATTAAACCTACGGTGTCAACACCGTATCTGTTATTGGAAAGCGCTGTTTTTGATTTGGAGTTTGGGTGCAGATGCGAGCAAATTTCGCGTGCATTCATGTTGCGGCGCCGAAAAGACTTGCTCAGTGGCGCCCTGTTCGACGATTTTTCCGGCCTGCATCACCATCACTCGATCCGTGACTGAACGCACCACCGCTAAGTCGTGGCTGATGAACAGATAGCTCAGCGCCCGCTTACGGCAGAGCTCAGCGAGAAGATCCAGAATTTGAGCGCGCACCGACACGTCGAGCGCCGACACCGCCTCGTCAAACAGAATAAGCTCCGGTTGGATGATCAACGCGCGCGCGATGGCGATCCGCTGGCGCTGCCCGCCGGAAAACTCATGGATGTACTTATCCGCATCAGCCGCGCAGAGGCCGACCGCCGTTAGCGCGTCGACGACCGCATCCTCGCGCGCAGCGCCGCTGGGCGGCTCCTCCAATAGATGAAACGGCTCAGAAATCAGCGACCGAACCCGCCAGCGCGGATTGAAGCCGCCATAGGGGTCTTGGAAAACCGCCTGGATCGTGCGCCGCCACTGCGTATCCGCCGCGTTTGGGCGAACAGGCGCGCCATTGAGCATGATCGAGCCGCTCTGAAGCGGCTCCAGGCCCAGAAGAGCGCGGCTCAAGGTGGATTTGCCACAGCCTGATTCCCCGACCAGCCCCAGCCGTTCTCCGCGCGCGAGGGTAAAGGTCACCCCGTCGACAGCGCGTAATGCGCGCCGCGGCGTCAGCATCCCCTGACGCGGCAGCGGATAAGCGCACAGGACGTCCCGCGCCTCAAGCAGCGTCCGCTGCGCTGCGGGCGGAGGCGGCAGCTCCACCTTGTGCGTTGAGGCGGCGAACAGCGCCTCGCTGTAGGGATGCCGCCGCTTGCGCAGCAGCTCCTCAGTCGCGGCGGTCTCCACGATTCTGCCCGACTGCATCACCGCCAACCGCTTCGCCATCGTGCTGATGACGGCGAGATCATGGGTGATCATCACCATGCCCATCTGAAGCTCATCGACCAAGCCTTTGAGCAGGTCGAGCACTTGCGCCTGAGTGGTGACGTCCAGCGCCGTTGTCGGTTCATCCGCAATCAGAAGTTTCGGGCGCATCGCAATCGCGATGGCGATGCCGACGCGCTGGCGCTGGCCGCCAGACAGCTCATGCGGATAACGGCTGAGCGGAAACGTCGCCGGCGGCAGACCGACGCGAGCCAGGGTTTGACTTGCGCGCTCAAGCGCCTCCGCTTTGCTGACGCGCTCGTGAACCAGGATGGTCTCCGCGACTTGCGCGCCGATGGGCAGCAACGGGTTGAGGGCGGTCATCGGCTCCTGAAACACCATCCCCATCGCCTGGCCGCGCAGCTGGCATAGCCGCCGCTCCCGCGCGGTGAGAATGTCTTCGCCAGCGAGCTTGATCGAGCCCTTGGTCTTCGCGCCTTGAGGCGGCAGCCCCATGATTGACAGCGCGGTCACCGATTTGCCTGACCCGCTCTCGCCGATCAGTCCAAGAATTTCCCCCGGCGCCACATCGAAGGAAACCTGATCCAGGATCGACGCGCCGCCGATCGAGACGCAGAGTTTTTCTACGGTGAGCAAGGTCATCCGCGCGCCGCCTTGAGGCGAGGATCGAGCAGATCGCGTAGCCCGTCCCCGAGAAGGTTGAGGCCGAGCACGGTCAGGACGATGGTCAGCCCTGGCGCCAGGGCGACGTGCGGCGCGAGGCTGACCAGGGTCTGCGCGTCGGCCAGCATGCGCCCCCAACTTGCGGTCGGCGGTTGCGCGCCGAGGCCGATATAGCTGAGCGCCGCCTCGGCGAGCACGCCGAGCGAAAATTGGATTGTCCCCTGAACAATTAGCAAATTCAGAATGTTGGGCAGTATGTGCTCCCACGATATTCGGAATGAGGATTTGCCCGCGACGCGCGCCGCTAGGATGAAGTCGCGGCGCCAGAGCGTTAGGGCCGCGCCTCGGGACAGGCGGGCGAAGACGGGAATATTGAAGATCCCGATCGCTATAATCGCGTTGATCGCCCCTGGCCCGAACACCGCCGTAATCAGGATCGCGATCACAAGCGAAGGAAAGGCGAAGACCAAATCGTTGCCGCGCATAATCAGCTCGTCCGCCACGCCGCCGCGCCGCGCCGCCGCCCACAGGCCAAGCGGCGCGCCAGCCGCGACGCCGACGCCGACGGCGAGCAGCGCCACTGCGATCGAGGTCTGAGCGCCGAGCATCAGCATCGAAAGAATATCCCGCCCGAAATGATCGACGCCGAGCCAATGGGCCAGTGAGGGCGGCCTGAGCTTCTGGGCGACGTCCAGCAGCTTCACGTCATAGGGCGTCCAGACCAGCGAACACGCCGCCGCCGTCAGAACAACGCCGCTGATAACCCCGCCGACGATCAGACTGGTTGGCGCCTTCACCTTTCGCACCCCTCCCTTAACGCCGACGCCGCAAGCGCGGATCGATCGCCGCGTAGGCGATGTCGACGGCGAAGTTGACCATGATGACGACGAACACCAGCAGCATTACCGTGCTTTCGACAACTATGAGATCGCGGGAGGAAATCGATTGAAAGATCAGTCGTCCGAGACCCGGCAGATAGAATACTTTCTCAATCACTATGGCCCCGGCGAGCAGAAACGAGAACTGCAGCCCGATAATGGTGAGCACCGGTATCAGCGCATTGCGCAGCGCATGACGACGCAGCGCCTGCGCTCGGCTCAGCCCCTTGGCGCGGGCGGTGCGGACGAAATCTTCGCCCAGCATGTCAATCAAAGCGGATCGCATGATCCGCGCCAGAATCGCCGCTTGCGGCAGGGCGAGCGAAATCGCCGGCAGCGTTAGGGCGTGCATTCCAACCCAAAACCCCTTGTCCCACCCCGGAAAGCCGCCGGACGCGAAGAGCCGGAGGTTGATCGCAAACGCGAGCACCAACAGCATCGCGAACCAAAAGTTTGGGATCGCAACGCCAAGTTGGCTCAAGCCCATGACGGCGAAGTCGCCGGTCTTGCCGCGGCGGCTCGCGGCGTAGATGCCGGCGGGAAAGGCGATGAGCGTCGATAAGATGAGCGCGTAGAGCGCAAGCGGCAGCGAGACCCACATCCGCTCCAAGATCATTTCGCTGACGGGAGAGCGGTAGGTGTAGGAAATGCCGAAATCGCCCTGCAACATGCCTGAAACCCAGCGCAGATATCTCTCCGGCTTGCTGACATCGAGCCCAAGCTCAGCGCGGAGCGCAGCGAGTGTGTCCGGCTGCGCGCCGACACCCAGCATGTAGGCTGCGGGATCGCCCGGGATGATCTCAATCACGAAAAAGATCACCAGGCTCGCGACGATCAGACTGATAATCAAGGAGGCGAGGCGGCCAAGAAGATAGCGGATCATGGTCGCCTCTGGCTTGGTTTGGCTTTGCGCGCGCCGTCAGCCGGCTCCATTGCGGGCGACGACGCGGCGAAGGCTTATTTCGCCCAGCTTACGCCCGTAAGATCAAGGGCTGCAGTGGGTTGATTGAGCCAGAGACCTTTAACGCCGGCTTTCGCAACTGTCGGCCAGGCCAGCTCAAACAGGAAGCCGTTCACGTAATCCTCCGCAAGGATCGTTTGAGCCTGTTTCAGCAGCGCTGAGCGCGCGGCAGGGTCTGTTGCAAGGTTCAGCTTGGCCATTACCGCTTTGAATTTCGGGCTCGAATACTGGAAGTAGTAGTCATCCCGGGCGTAGATGCCGATATCCATTGGTTCGGTATGGCTGACAATGGTCAGGCCATAATTCTTGCCGCGGAAGACCTCTTCCAGCCATTGAGCCCACTCGACATTGGCGATCTCAACCTCGACGCCGATGGCGCGCAATTGCGCGGCAATGATCTCGCCGCCGCGGCGCGCGTAGGAGGGCGGCGGCAGTTTCAGCGTCGTCTTGAAGCCCTTTGGGTAGCCCGCTTCGGCAAGAAGCTTCTTCGCCGCCGCCGGATCGTATGGCGACTTCGCGGTCAGATCGACATAGTCCGGATGATGCGGCGCGAAATGGGTGCCGATTGGCGCGCCGACCCCGAACATCGCGCCGTCGATGATTGCTTTGCGATCAATCGCCATGCTGATCGCTTTGCGAACGCGCACATCGTCAAACGGTTTGCGCTTGTGGTTCATCGCGAGGATCGTCTCGCCTTCGGTGCTGCCGACAAGCACCTGGAACCGGGCGTCCGCTTTGAACAGAGGCAGGTTCTCGGGCGCTGGGAAGCCGGCGAACACATCAATGTCTCCCGCCATCATGGCGGCGAAAGCAGCGGTCGGGTCGGAAATGAAGCGGAAGGTCGCCTTGGCCAGCGCGGGTTTCTCGCCCCAATAAGCGGCGTTGCGCTCGAGCTCAATCCGGTCTCCCTTGACCCATTTGACGAATTTAAACGCGCCCGTGCCGATCGGTTTCGTCGCCAGCGTTTTTACGCTTTCTGGGGCGACCATCACCGCATCGCCCCACGCGAGATTGAACAGCAGCCGGCCGTTGGGCGCTTTCAGCGTCAGCTTCACCGTCAGAGGGTCGATAACCGCTACATCCGCAATGCTCGCAAACAGCGCTTTTTGCGCGTTTTTGCTATCTGCAGCGCGGGCCCGATCCAGCGAGAATTTAACGTCGGCCGCATCGAAGCTGGAGCCGTCATGGAAGGTGACGCCTTTGCGGAGCTTGAAGACATAGACCTTGCCGTCGTCCGTGATTTCCCAGCTTTCCGCCAGGCCGGGCGCGATTGATCCGTCGGCGCGAAAACGGGTGAGCCCTTCGAAGACGTTGGCGTACAGCACTTGGTCAATCGCCTGCGCGGCGGCGCCGGTCGGGTCCAGATTTGGCGGTTCAAGCTGAATCGCAACGGTGATGTCCGACTTCGCTTGTGCGGCGCCGCTGACGAAGGCCGCCGCGCCAGCACAAGCGATCGCCATCGCGGCGAGAAGGTTCTTTAACATTTTGCTCCGGGCTCCCTGCTTCGGTGAAGTGCGAACTCAGCGGGTTTTGCCGAGGTGATCAAGGAATTCGTCGCGCGCGCCGCGGTCTATTTCGAAATAGGCGGCTAGAATTTTTGGATCGTCGCCGGATTTGTAGCGAATGCAGGCAAGGTCGGGCGGCCAACTGACCATGGATTGCTGCGCCGATGCGCCGGAGGCCCCCGCCAATAATGCATGCGGGGGGCGGGGATACTCGCTCCCAGCGCATGTTGTTTTGTGAGGCCGCCAGAAGTTCCCGCATGAGCAAAAGCCGACCGCGCATCGGCGGCGGGATGCGATTCGCGGCGTCGCGGCGGCGCTTTTCGCGGCTCCGTTTTCGCGCAGCTGCGAAAAGCGCCACAGGCTCGCCCTAGATCACCTCACTGCGGGACTGAACACCTAGTCTGACTGCTGAAGCAGCAGCTCCGCAAGCGCGGCGGCCATTACGATTGCGCTGTCGAGCATGTCGTTAACGTCAACATACTCGTCAGGCTTATGCGCGAGCTCGAGCAGTCCAGGACCATAGGCCACGCAATTCTGCAGCTTGCCGATCCGGTCGATATGTTTCTGATCGTAGCTGCCGGGCGAGGCGATCAGCTCGGGCGCGTCGCCGAGCACGGCTTCGATCTGGCGGGCGAGGGTTTGAACGATGGGCGCGTCGGGCTGCGTCATCGATGGCGCGACATGATTCAGCTCGCGCAGGGCGTAGTCGAAACGCGGTCGGGTCGCCTTGAGCGAATCGAGCATTGCGGCGATCTCGCCGCGGACGCCTTCATAGCTTTCCTCCACAAGATAGCGCCGCTCGATAGAAAGGCGGCAGCTGTCCGGGACGCAATTCGACAGCAGCGCGGTTGAGCCTTTCGCCAATTCCTCTTGCCCGCCATGAACCGCGTTGATGTTCATTGTTGAACGGCGGGCCCCGTCGGGCGCAACCGGCATCTTGGTCTGTCGCTCGGATATCGCCGGCAGCAGCTCCGTTTCGAACTTGTGCAGCACGGCGCCCATATGGCGAACCGCGCAATCGCCGAGAAACGGCATCGAGCCATGTGCGATTTCGCCGAATGTCTCGATCTCCGCCCACCAGCCGCCGCGATGGCCGAGGCAGATCCGATCCTTCTGCAGAGGCTCCGGGATGATCACATGCTGCACTCGTTTCGGCGCGAACCAGCCATTCTGCGCCAGATAGGCGACGCCGCCATATCCGCCGGTTTCTTCGTCCGCGGTTCCGGAGATCTCGATTGCGCCGCTATAGTCAGGAAAGAGGCGGATAAAGCTCTCGGCGGCGATAATGGACGCAGCGAGGCCGCCCTTCATATCGCAGGCGCCGCGGCCGTAAACTTTTCCGTCCTCGACCGTTCCGCCGAACGGGTCCTTCGTCCAGCCTGCGCCAACTTCGACCACATCGATATGGCTGTTGAAATGAACGCAGGCGCCCGCCTGGCGGCCTTCATGCCGCGCGACCACATTCCAACGCGGATAGGCGTCCGTGTCGCCGGGCGCGCCTTCGGCCCGGATAAAGCGCACATCGAACCCATGCGCGGCCAGGCGCGCGCCGAGATACTCACAGCAGCGCCGATAGTCCGCCCCCGGGGGATTTAGAGTGGGGATGCGGACGAGGTCTTGCGTGAGCGCGATCAGCTCCTCCCGCCGCGCGGCGATGTCGGTCCGAAGGGCGGCAAGGCGGTCACTGCTGAGCGGTCGGGAATTGTCTGACATCAGACTATCATCGTGCGCCGCAAACACGGTATCAATACCGTGGAAACACGGATGGTCGGAGCGAATGCAATGGATGAGCAGGGGCTCGACAATTGGGCGGCGCTTGCGTTCGATGCGGCGCCGGTTGGCATCATCCTGGCGGAGCACCGGCGGGTGCGCGCCTGCAATGAAACCTTCGCGCAAATGACGCTCTATCAACGGCAGGAGCTGCTGGGTCAGTCCTGTCGCATCTTCTATGATTCCGATGAGGAGTTTGAGCAGATCAGGAATGTCGGCCTGGGGGCGTTGCAGGCGAACGAGCCCTACGCGGATAATCGGCTTTTGCGTCAGCGCGGCGGAAGCCGGATCTGGTGCCGCTTTCGAGCACGCGCGCTGGCGCCTGAGCGACCGCTTGAGCGTGTTGTTATGAGCTTTGCGGTGATCAATGATCTGTCGCTCGGCGCGCATTTGACGGTGCGGGAGCGGGAGGTGCTTAGCCTGATGCAGGATGGGCTGACCAGCAAAGAAATCGGCGGTCGCCTAGGGTTGTCGCCCCGAACGATCGAAGATGTGCGCAGCCGGCTAATCCATCGGTTCGGCGTACGGCGGGCGAGCGAACTGCTGGTGAGATTGACGGACTTCCGGTGACGCGTTCATGCCGTTCGGACGCCCGCGATTGTCTTCGTCTGGGAAACAGATCAGCGCTGCATGTGTGGCTTCCAATGTCAGGCGATCATCGCAATTTGTTGCAGGAAGCAAGAATTGAAACGACGGAGGCGAAGATGATCCGCAAGATTGTCGGGCTGCACCATGTGACGGCTATGGCCAGCGACCCCGCAGCGAATAATAGTTTCTTTACAAAGGCGTTGGGGCTGCGGCGGGTGAAAAAAACCGTCAATTTCGATGCGCCGGATGTTTATCATCTCTATTATGGCGACGAAACTGGCGCGCCCGGCACGATTATGACTTACTTTCCGTTTCCGGACGCCGCGCCGGGGCGTAAGGGCGCAGGTGAAGTCGGCGCGACAGTATTCGCCGTGCCGGAAGGCGCGCTGGGCTATTGGGCGGAGCGGCTGCAGCGGTTCGGGGTTCAGGAGCTGGCGGAGGCGCAGCGGTTTGGCGCCAAGCGGCTTACCTTCGCCGGGCCGGACGGGGATGAATTGGCGATTGTCGAGGATCCGGCCGACACTCGGGCGGGATGGGCGAATGAGACCCCTGCCGACTCCGCGATCCGTGGCTTTCATTCGGCGTCCATTCGGTTGCGGGACATCGGCGCGACGGCGGAGTTGCTTAAATTCATGGGCTATGAGCAGACCGAGACGGAGCAGAACATCGCGCGCTTCCGCGCCCCGGGCGATGCGGGCGCGCAGCTGATCGATCTGGAGGCGGTTGCAGATGCGCGCCACAATGAACTTGGCGCAGGCTCCGTGCACCACATCGCCTTTGCAGTTCCGGATCGCGCGGCGCAATTGGAAGTGCGTCAACAGCTGTTGGACACCGGATATCAAGTTACGCCGGTGATCGATCGTGACTATTTTTGGGCGATCTACTTTCGGACGCCCGGCGGGGTTCTGTTCGAAATCGCAACCAATGAACCGGGCTTCGATCGCGATGAGGATGTTGCGCATTTGGGCGAGGCGCTGAAGCTGCCCACGCAGCACGCGCATCTGCGGCCGTTCCTGGAGAAGCATTTGAAGCCGTTAGGGGGCGGCGTGACGCGCAGGGATAGTTCCGGGAAGTCCTACCCTAGCTGAGCTTGAGCAACTGTCGAACGACCCAACGGGTTCTGGGGGCGAATAATTTCGGGGCGAAATAGGCGCCGGCGGCGCGTTTCGATGCTTCGCCGAGGGTTGGGTAGGGCGCGATCATGCCGGCGATGTCTTTGATCTTCATGCCCTTTGAGATCGCCAGCGCCCAAACCTGGATCAGCTCTCCAGCCTGCGGGCCGACGATGCCCGCCCCGAGGATCTTGCCGCGGCGACCAAGGACGACCTTGACCCGGCCCTGGGTTCGACGTTCCGCCTGAGCCCGATCATTCTCCGCCAGCGACCAGCTCGATACTTCGACTGCATCCCCATGCGCCTCACGCGCTGCGCGCTCCGTCAGCCCGACCTGGGCCAGCTCCGGGTCAGTGTAGGTCGTCCAGGGCGCGTGGGCGAGGGAGGCCTTGGCCGGGATTCGAAATAGCGCATTTCGAATCACGACGCCCGCATGGTAGCCCGCCACATGAGTGAATTGCAGCCCGGCGCCGGGCCCGATGGCGACGTCGCCGATCGCGAACACCTTCTTATTTGAGGTCCGCAGTCGATCATCCACCTCCACGCCGCGCGGGCCATAGGCGATCCCGGCGGCGTCGAGCCCGAGCCCATCGATGGCGGGGCGCCGGCCGGCCGCCACCAGGAGGTGGGAGCCGCGCAGCGCCGACCCGTCATGCAGCCCGATGACAACTCCGCTTCCGTCGCCCGCTTTGGCGACGCTTTCGATCGTGACGCCTTCGCGAATCTCGACGCCTTCGGCGCGGAGCGCGGCGAGGGCGATCTCCGCCAACTCCGGCTCATCGCGCGCAAGGGCCCGCGCCGCCTCCAGCACAGTGACATCAGATCCCAGGCGTCGATGGGCCTGCGCCATCTCCAACCCGATCGGGCCGCCGCCGATGATCAACAGTTTCGCAGGCTGTTCCGGAACCGAGAAAAGGGTCTCGTTGGTCAGGTGAGGTGTTTCCGCCAGCCCAGGAATGGGCGGCAGCGCCGCCTGCGAGCCTGTTGCAATCACGAACCGTTTGGCGCGAATGCGCGCTTCCCCAGCGCGCGCCTCCCTCGGCGATACAAAACAAGCGCTTTCCCGCAGAACGGTTACGCCCAGCCCCTCAAAGCGCTCCTGGCTGTCATGCGGCGCGATCCGCGCAATGACGTCGCGAACATGCGCTTGCACGGCCGCGAAATCGATGGCGGGCGTTACCGGCGCGACGCCGAAGCCGGCCGTGGCGCTTTGACAATGAGCGGCTTTCGCGGCGGCCAGAAGAGCTTTGGACGGCACGCACCCGGTGTTCAGGCAATCGCCGCCCATCTCTCCCCGCTCAATCAGCACAACCCGCGCGCCCATCTGTGCGGCGCCGGCCGCGACGGACAGGCCGCCAGACCCGGCGCCAATCACGCACAAATCTGTGTCGATCACCCGATCCGCCATCAGCTCGTCTCCGCTTTGCGGCGAAAGCGCTTAATCACGATCGGCAGCGCCGCCAATACGGCCAGACCAAGGATCGGCCCCAGTATTTCGGGGCGAAAGATGACGCCCGCGACGTCGCCGGCCGCAATGGCGTCGGCGCTCAGCGCGGCGCCAAGGCCTGAACCGACCCAACTATAGACAATCGTCGCCGGCGCAATGCCGACCAGCGTGGTCCATAGATAGGTGCGGGTTGGCACCCCAAGCAGCGCCGGCGCCACATTGACGACGAAGAACGGCGCAATCGGCGTCAGGCGCATGATCAGCAGATAGCTGGCGGCGTCTTCGGCGAACCCGCGCTCAAAACGCTGCATCCAAGGGCCGGCGCGCTCGCGGAAGGCGGCGCCGAAGCTTCCGCGCGCCACAAGAAATACGACAAGAGCGCCCAGCGTCGCGGCGACAATGATCATCGGCGCGCCCGGCCAGACGCCGAACAGAAAGCCGCCGGCGAGGGTCATCCATAAGGCGCCTGGGATCGAGAAGGCGACGACGAGCATGTAGGCGCTCATATAGACCAGCGCGGCGAGCATATAGTTCGCATCGCGCCACGCGATCAGCGCATCGCGATTATCGGCAAGCGCTTCGAAGCTGAGATAATGGCCCCAGCGCGAGTATGCGAAGAGGGCTGCGCCCGCCAACAGGATCAGCGGCGCCCAGCGCAGCCAGGTTTTTTTTTGTTTGTTTTGAGATTGCGCCTTCGCGTCGGACACATCGTTCTCCCTGTGCGCGCAACATCTGCTGCGCCGCCCCACACATTTCACTATCTTATGAAGGGCGGTGGGCATGCAGGGCTAGATGTCATAACGGGGGCTTGATGCGCTGTGACGCGGTCGCGACTGTTGACCCGGCCTATGCGATCAGAGTAGATACGCGACCTTATCCGGGAAATTGCGTAGACCTCGCCTTTGCGAGGCGCGCCGCGCGCCTCCCCGAGAGGCGCCGCCTTGCAGGGCTTTGAGATGAAACGTACTTATCAACCGAGCAATTTGGTTCGGAAACGTCGCCATGGTTTCCGCGCACGCATGGCCACGAAGAATGGTCGGAAAATCATCGCGCGCCGTCGGGCTCGTGGCCGGAAGAGCCTTACCGCTTGAGCCGGCGCCGGTCGTGTGTGACCGGGCTGAGGCCGATACAAACAGCGACAAAGTCAGCCCCCTTCCGGTTGGGCGACTGAAGGAGCGGCGGGAGTTCCTCGCCGCCGCGCGCGCCGCATCTGCGGCTGCGCCCGGCTTCGTATTGCAAGCACGCAAGCGCTCCGCGCGCGATGGCGAGCGGTTGTCGCAAAAAATCGGCGGCTCCGCGGCGTCTGCGCCGCGCGTCGGCTTCACAGCGAGCAAAAAAGTCGGCAACGCCGTGGCGCGCAATCGGGCTAAGCGGCGATTGAGGGCTTTGGCGGACGAGTTGGCTCCTCTCCATGGCCGTCCAGGCTGGGACTATGTGCTGATCGCCCGCGCGGAGGAAACCGCGACGCGGTCTTTTGCGCAGATGCGCGAGGAGCTCATCCGCGCCTTTCGCCGCGTGCATGATCCCAAAGCGCGCAGCGGTGGCGGCCATCGCGGCAAGGGCGACGGTAAGGGCAAGAGCAAAGGCAAGGGCGTGGCCAAAGGGTCCGCCAGAGGCGACGGGCCGGGCGCCGCTGATTCTGCTCGGAAGGTCACCTAATGTGCGGTATGTGCGGCGCGGAGAAGCCGGAAAGAGGGGACAAGGCCGATGGTGATCGGCAAGCGCCCGAAAAACCGCGCAAATCCAGCGCTGATTTTTTCGACCACTGGCGGCGTTTGTCGTGGGCGGCGCGGCTAGCGGCGGCGCCAGTCTATTTCTATCGTCTTGTGCTGTCGCCGTTGCTCCCGCGCAACTGCCGGTTTGAGCCGAGCTGCTCCGTCTATGCGCTCGAAGCGCTGGCGCGGCATGGTCTGTTCAAGGGGAGCTGGCTGACGCTGCGCCGCCTTTCGCGCTGCCATCCCTTCAAGTGGCTCGGCGCGGGCGAGGGGTATGATCCCGTGCCTGGAACGCCGGAGGCGGAGCGGTTAGAAGCGGAGCGTCGCAAAGCGTCGCACAAGAAGGATATTTGCGATGGCGGATGATCTGGCGGATGGCCTGGAGACCCTGACTGATGACGGTCCGCTCGTCTATGCGAACGCTCCCCGTACGGGCGGCTTCAACAAGCTGCGCAAAAAGCTGATCCGGCAAACGCGAGAGGCGATCGAGCGCTATGGCATGGCCCCGAAGGGCGAGACGCGGCCGCGTTGGCTCGTCTGCGTGTCCGGAGGCAAGGACAGCCACGCCATGTTGGCGTTGTTGCTGGATCTGCAATGGCGCGGGTTGCTGCCTGTGGATCTGCTGGCCTGTAATTTGGATCAGGGCCAGCCGGGGTTCCCGCAGGAGGTGCTTCCAAATTGGTTTGAGAAGATCGGCGCGCCTTATCGCATTGAAACCAAAGATACTTACTCGGTCGTAATCGACAAAATCCCGGCCGAGAAAACCTACTGCGCGCTCTGTTCGCGCCTGCGCCGGGGCCATCTCTATCGTGTTGCGCGAGAGGAGGGGTGCGACGCAATTTTGCTCGGCCATCATCGTGAGGACGCGCTTGAGACCTTTTTCCTCAATCTGTTCCACGGCGGCCGGATGGCGTCGATGCCGCCGAAGCTGCTGAATGAAGAAGGCGACCTGTTGGTGCTTCGGCCGCTCGCCCTATGCGCGGAGGCGGATCTGGCTCGATTCGCCGCCGCGATTGAAGCGCCGATTATCCCTTGCGATTTGTGCGGCGCGCAGGATGGGCTGCAGCGCCAGCAGGTGAAGGCGATGCTGGATGCGTGGGAAAGCGCGCGCCCAGGGCGTAAGAACGTGCTGTTCAACTCGCTCGCGAATGTGCGGCCCAGCCATTTGCTCGATCCCAAGTTGTTTGATTTCGCCGAGTTGGCCCCAACCCGTCCAGATAAAGGCGATAACACGTGACGCGCCCGCGTCATCAACGCGCTTGGGAGCGACGGTTGCTTGACGGATGGGCGCGCGATCGCTTCAACAGCGGTCGAGCCGCGTCAATAACGCTTACGCACTTCTAATCTAGGCCAGGACGAGGCGCGCCTCGCCCCCTCGCGCCGCGCGCTACGCCGCGCGCGACAACAGACGGACCGCCGAATGCAGCAGCAGCAACCCTCCCCGGAGGAAACACGCAATCTCATCCTCGCCACGGTGCTTTGCTTAGCCGTGTTTGTGATCTGGCAGGTGCTCTTCCCGCCGCCAACGCCGCCAAAAACGGCGGAGGATCCGGCGAAGAAGACTGAGATTTCCGCAACGACGAAGGACGCCCCGACGCCTGGCGCCGCGGTGCTGGATCGTAAGAAAGCCCTTGGCGCGAGCGAACGGATCACCATCGACACGCCGGCGCTGAAAGGCAGCCTGGCCCTCACTGGCGGCGTCATCGATGAGCTGCGCCTGAAGCGCTATGGCGTCTCGATTGAGAAAGAGAGCGAACGTGTTGAGCTGCTGCATCCGCGCCGCACCAGCAACGCATACTTCGCCAATTTCGGTTGGCGCGAAGGGGTGTCCTACGCGCCGGGGCTGAGCACGAAATGGCTGCTCGCGCCGGGATCTCCGCGGACGCTGACCCCCGAAAAGCCGATCAAGCTGATCTGGGATAATGGCAAGGGCCTAGTCTTCCGCCGCGAAATCTCGGTGGATAAGCGCTATATGTTCTCCGTCACCCAGACGATTGAGAACCGCGGTGAAAGCGCCGTGTCCCTGACGCCCTACGCCCGGATCTCGCGGCACGGAACGCCGAAAACTCAGGGTTTCTGGGTGCTGCATGAAGGGGTTGTCGGCGTCGTCGGCGGCGAGCTGCTCAAGATCGATTATTCGGATCTCGACGATGCGAACCCGCTGCCTGGGGCCGGCGGATGGCATGGCGAGTATAAAAAGTCGGACAAGGCGGGCTGGGCCGGCTTCACGGACCCGTACTGGCTGACGGCGCTGGCGCCCGCGGCTGGGCGCACGTTCCATACCATGATCGCGCAGACCAAAAGCGCCATGGGCCAGCCGATTTACGCTGTTGAAACTGTGCAGCCGAAGCTCACCATTGCGCCGGGCGGCTCGGCGAGCGTTACGACCCGCCTGTTCGCTGGCGCCAAGGAAGTTTCAGCGCTTCGTGACTATGAGTATCTGTTGGATGGTAAGAAAGAGCCGGCCAGCTTTGCGGGGCGATTGTCCGACTACTTCTTTCACAGCAGCACTTCTCGCTTTGTCGACGCGGTAGATTGGGGTTGGTTTTTCTTCCTGACCAAGCCTATTTTTGAGCTGTTGGCGGCATTGAACGCGGCGATCGGTAATATGGGCGTCGCAATTATTCTGCTGACTGTGGTTTTTAAAACTCTGCTCTTCCCGCTCGCCTACAAGTCCTACGTGTCGATGTCGCGAATGAAGAAGCTGCAGCCGGAGATGAAGAAGATCCAGGAACGCTACGGCGAAGACCGGATGCGTATGCAGCAGGAGATGATGGCGCTCTACAAACGGGAGAAGGCGAACCCGGCCGCCGGCTGCTTGCCGATCCTCGCCCAGATCCCGATCTTCTTCTCACTCTACAAGGTGCTCGTGGTCAGCATTGAACTGCGCCATGCGCCGTTCTTCGCCTGGGTGCAGGATTTGTCGGCGCCCGACCCGACATCGATCCTCAACCTGTTCGGCTTGCTGCCGTGGGACGCGCCGGCGCAGGGCAGTTTCCTGGCCATTCTCTCGATTGGCGTTTGGCCGATCCTGATGGGGATCACGATGTGGTTGCAGCAATTGCTGAACCCGGCGCCAACGGATCCGACCCAGGAGAAGATCTTCAACATGTTGCCGATCCTGTTCACCTTCATGCTCGGCACATTCGCCAGCGGCCTGGTGATTTACTGGACGGCCAACAACCTGCTGACGATCATTCAGCAATATACGATCATGCGCAGTCAGGGCGTTGAGGTCGAACTGCTGGCGAACATTAAGAAGAAGCTGGGGTTGGCGCCGAAAGAGAGTCAAAGCTAGCGGCGACTGATTGGGCGTGCGGCGTTTCTTTGCGCTGCGCCTTTGGAAAGCAGACGGACGCGCTTCGCCGCGTCCGTTTTTCGTTTGGGCCGGGCGGCGCTGGCGATATGGTTTGCGCATCCGCCTGAGCTGACGTTTGAGGACTGCCGACAATGGCCCGTAAGCCAACCTTCCAGTTTTCGATCGACCCGGCGCCAGATGCGGAGCTGGCGGAGGTGGGCCGCCTGTTATTTGCGGGCGAGATTGACTTCGTGCTGGGCGCGGCGCAGTTGGAACAGCTGCCGCCCGGCGATCGGTTGGAGATCTGCTTCGCGGGCCGGTCCAACGTCGGAAAGTCGTCCCTGATTAATCGGTTGACCAATCGAAAAGCGTTGGCGCGCGCGTCCAACACGCCGGGGCGGACGCAACAGCTGAACTATTTCGATGTGGGCGGCCGGCTTTATATGGTCGACCTGCCGGGCTACGGGTACGCGGAAGCGCCGAAGTCGGTCGTTGATGCGTGGCAGGATGTGCTCAAGGCGTATCTCCGCGGTCGCGCGTCGCTGCGGCGCGTGTTCCTTCTCATCGACGGGCGGCACGGGCCGAAAAAGGCGGATGAGAAGATTATGTCTCTTCTTGATGCCGCGGCTGTCGCCTTTCAGGTCGTGGTCACGAAGGCCGACAAACCTAAGAAGGGGGAGCTTGAGGCGTCGATTGCGAAAACCGCGGAGTCGCTTCAGGCGCATCCAACCGCTTATCCGGAGATTCTGGTGACCTCGTCCGAAAGCGGCCGCGGCGCAGAGTCGGTGCGCGCGGCGGTCGCGCAGCTGCTGGCGGAGGGCTGAGGGGGGCGCGCCGTCGCCGCTATAGACCTTTGTTTTGTCGCGCGTTTTATGCGAAAATCGGTTCCCACTTTTCGCAACGCGCTCTAACAGGTTTCCACTTGGCGGCCGATCTATAGCGACATTGGGGGCGCCTTTGGCACGCTGGCTCGCCGGTTCGGATGGCGATTGGCGTGGTAAAATCAAGGGCTGTTTGCGGCCAATTGAGCCTGCGATCGTGACGCAAGCGCTGTGCGGGCGGATTACTGTTGGCGAAAGTGCTTCGACAGTCTGAGGCCTTGGCCTTGATAATTGGAGCCGATGCCAGCGCCGTAGAGCTGATCCGGCGTCTCGAGCATCGGCTCGTACACCAGCCTGCCCACGACTTGACCATGCTCAAGCGCGAAGGGCGCTTCGTGGCAGCGGACCTCCAGCACGCCGCGTGCGCCGGCGCCGCCAGTCTCGGCAAGGCCGAAGCCGGGATCAAAGAATCCCGCATAGTGGACCCGGAACTCGCCCATGACCGCCAGATAGGGCGTCATCTCCGCGGCGCATCCTGTCGGGACGCGGACGCTTTCACGGCTTACCAGAATGTAGAATGCGCCCGGATCCAGGATCACGCCGCGCGCGGCGCCTGAGCGGCCAAAGTCTCGTGGCGCGAGCGGATCCCAGAAGTCGGCCGGATCGTAAGCGTTCAGCCGATCGAGATCGATCAGTCCGCAATGGCGTCGGGCGCGGTAGCCGACGACATTGTTCGCCCCGCTAAGATCAACGCTAAAGGACAAGCCCGCGGTTGCGGCGAGATGCGGATCGATCGCGCTGTCGCCCACCAGCCCGTCGCGCGCCAAGAGCGCGGAGAGTTCATCGGCGGAAAAGGTCGGCGCGCCGACGCGGAAGCGAATTTGGTTCAACCGCGCGCCTGGGCGCGCCAGGACGCTGAAGGTGCGGGGCGAGATCTCGGCGTAGAGCGGGCCTTCATATCCCGCCTCGACCCGGTCGAACTCCACGCCGCGATCCGTGATCAACCTGGTGAACACGTCGAGCCGGCCCGTTGAGCTCTTGGCGTTGGCGGCGGCGGATACATTCGCAGGCAGGGCGAGGCGTTCCTGCAGCGGCGCGACATAGACGCAGCCGGTTTCCAGCACAGCGCCATCCGTCAGATCGATCTCGTGCATCGCGAAGTCGCGCAACCGCTCTTCGACGGTGCCGTCCGCGCCAGCGAGAAAGCTTGCGCGCACGCGGTAGGCCTTGGCGCCCAGGCGCAAATCCAAGCTGGCCGGCTGTACCTGATCGGCCAGCAGCGGGTCAGCCCCCGGCGCGGATGAGATGGCGCCCGCGGCAATAAATCGTCGCAGCTCTTGCGAAGGAGCGACGCCGTTGGCGCGGCGCGTCGAGGGGGCGGGGGGCTGGACTGAAGAGGCTGTGGTTGACGTGCTGTCAGTTTCCGCCGGGGCCATCGGGGCCCGCGAAGCATCTGCCATTGCTGCTCCACAATCCTACAGCTATTGGGCGCGCCTCCACCGCA
This sequence comes from Neomegalonema sp., assembly GCA_022760355.1. GTDB lineage: Bacteria > Pseudomonadota > Alphaproteobacteria > Rhodobacterales > Rhodobacteraceae > JALEGB01. Next base: position 5,038 of record JALEGB010000082.1, on the reverse strand, counting down.
AGGCGCGGCCGCCGACCGGCCGAGCGCCGGCGCGTTAAACGGTTTCGCTGTAATGGTCGGGCCGGCGGGATTCGAACCCACGACCTCATGCGCCCCATGCATGCGCGCTACCAGGCTGCGCTACGGCCCGACAATTCAGCGAAACACGGCTATACTCCGCGCGCCGCGTCAGCGCAATGGCCGACACGCCGCCGCGATCCGGACATCACGCTCTGCGCGCCGCTTATTCAGCGGCGTTGACGCCGACGGCCTCGCCGTTGACATGGTCTTTCACAAGCTGGCTCGGGCGGAAGGAGAGCACGCGCCGCGGCGAGATCTCTTTCTCCTCCAATGTCTTTGGATTGCGCCCGACCCGCGCGCCTTTTTCGCGAACTGAAAACGCGCCAAAGGAAGAGAGCTTAACCGTCTCTCCCTTCACGAGGGCGTCGGCGATTTCCTGAAGGATCGCTTCCACCAGCTCGGCGCTTTCCAGCCGACCGATCTGCTCGTGAGGCTCTGATTCGCGATTTTCGATCCCGAGACGGTAAACCGCCTCAACGAGGTCTGAACGTGTGATGGTGTGGCCGCTCATGCCCTGTCCTTGTGTGGTTATATCATTCTTGACCGGCTGCGTCGCTATGCGACTGCTCAACTTATTAGCAGTTACGCTAGCGTTCTCACTTGTTCCAGGTCAAGAGATGACGTCACCATCGGACGAGCGCGGCCCCCCAAGTCATTCCACCGCCCATAGCTTCCATCAAAAGGAGCTCGCCAGGTTTGATGCGGCCGCTCTCCACCGCGTCAACAAGCGCAAGCGGGATTGATGCCGCCGATGTGTTGCCATGGCGATCAACGGTCACGACGACTCGATCCATCGGCACGCCCAGTTTCTTAGCCGTGCCGGCGATAATCCGAATATTAGCCTGATGGGGGACGATCCAGTCAACGTCGGAGGCGTCGACGCCCGCCCGCTCGATCACTTTTTCCGCCGTCTCCGCGAGATTGACGATGGCGTGACGAAAGACTTCACGCCCATGCATCCGTAATTTGCCAACCGTTTGGGTGGAGGAGGGGCCGCCATCAACATACAGGAGGTCGGCGTAACGGCCGTCCGTGTTGAGGTCGGTCGCGAGTATGCCGCGGTCGGACGTTGCGCCCGCCCCATCTTCAGCGCGTAGAACGACGGCCCCAGCCCCATCGCCAAACAGAACGCAGGTGCCGCGGTCTTCCCAATCGAGGATGCGCGAGAAGGTCTCTGCGCCAATGACGAGGGCTGTTTCCGCCATACCAGAGCGGAGATAGGCGTCCGCCGTGGCCAGCGCATAGACAAAGCCGGAACATACGGCCTGTTGGTCAAATGCCCAGGCCTTCAGCGCGCCCAGCTCGGCTTGTACGCGGGTTGCAGTGGCGGGGAAGGTGTTGTCAGGCGTGGAAGTGGCGACGATGATCATGTCCAGCGCGTCCGCGCCGATGCCGGCTTTGGCGAGCGCGCGCTCGCTGGCTGCGATTGCCAGATCTGAGGTTTTTTCACCCTCGGCCGCTACGCGTCTTTCGCGAATGCCGGTGCGCTCAATGATCCACTCGTCGCTCGTTTCGACCTGCTTGGCCAGTTCAGCGTTGGTTACAATACGGTCCGGCAGATATCCGCCGCAGCCGAGCATTACTGATCTTCTGACGCCCATTTCGCCCCCGTTCGCCCCACACCGTCGTGCGGCGTGGCGTGATACTGCGAATCAGACGCTAACTTCGCAAGCTCAGAAGTCACTGCATCCACCAATCCGCGTTGTCCAATCGTTTCCGCGAGCCGCAACGCCGCTGCAAAACCGACTGCGTCGGCCGCGCCATGGCTTTTTACGACTGCGCCGTTCAGGCCAAGAAACACGCCGCCATTGACGCGCCTCGGGTCCATTCGCTGCTTCAGGGCGCGTAGAGCGGGGTACGCCATGACCGCCGCCAGCTTGCGTCCCCAACCGCCCGTAAACGCCTCCCGCGCATATAAGCCGACCAAACGGGCGGTGCCTTCGGCGGTTTTCAGCGCGACGTTCCCGGTAAATCCATCCGTGACCACAACATCCACCCGATCCGATGGAATTTGATCCCCTTCGATAAAGCCGATGAAGCGCGCATTTAGAAGCCCTGATTCGGTCATCGCGCCCAGATGTTGCGCTGCGTCACGCAATTGCGCCCGGCCTTTACCTTCTTCGCTGCCGACATTCAGAAGTCCGATCCGCGGCCGATCCCGGCCGAGCGCGAGGCGCGCATAGGCGGCGCCCATCATCGCATAGCTGATCAGCGTGTCCGCGTCGGCCTCCAGGCCGGCGCCCATATCGAGCACGACATTGTACCCCGCCGGCCCACGAGAGGGCCAGAGCGCCGCGATCGCGGGTTTGGGCGCGCCCGGCGCCACGCGCAGCCTGATTGCCGCCATCGCCATCAGCGCCGCGGTGTTGCCGGCGGATATGGCGACATGCGCCTCGCCGGTTGCGACGGCGTCGATCGCGCGCCACATGCTGGTGTTGCGGCCGCTTCGGAGCGCGTCGCGCGGGCGCGCATCCATTGGGATCACGTCGCTGACATGGCGTAATTCGATTCTGGACATCCCCGCCGCTCCGAGACGCGCGGCGTGGGGGGCGAGTTTCAACTCGTCGCCAAAGACGATTGCGCGCGCGGCCGGAGATGCGGAAAGCCGAGACGCCAGCCCCTCGAGCGCGGCGGCGGGCCCTTGCTCGCCGCTCATCGCGTCAATCGCCAGGACCAAGGTGCGGTTAGGGGGGGGCGGTGGAGAAGCTTTGCGCGCACGCTTCGAAGCCCTCGCCTGGTCTGGCGAAGGCTGGGCGTCGGCAGCGCCCTTCGAAAGCCGCTTATGCGGCGTGTTGACGATCGAGCGCGCTGTATGCGGTCCTTGGCGCGCCGCTGCTGCGCCGTCCGCGTCCAATGCGTCGTCGTTTGCTCTGGAGCTGAAGTCGTTCGGCGGCGTCATTTCGCGCTCCATCGACCCCCTCTCCCACTGCGACGCGCCATCGGCCCGCCTTCTCTGTTATCACCCAGCGGCGAATATTAGAGATCGGCGCTTCGCGGCGATTTCGCAAGTGCGCGGTGGATTCGACGCTTACGCCGCGTCGTCCTCATCGTCGTACTCGTCAACCTTCGGCGCGACAACGAGGCGACCCGCATAGTAACCGCATTCGCCGCAGATGTGGTGCGGCAGCTTCGGCTCATTGCAGTTGTCGCATTCGACGAGGTTCGGCGCCGTCAAACTATCGTGCGCGCGGCGCATATTGCGCTTCGAGCGCGTAACCTTCTTACGTGGGACCGCCATAGCATTGCTCCAACGCGGCGGAATCATCAACGCCGCGTCTGCTTATCCTCATAAACTTACGAAGAGCCGGTAAATACGGCGCCTATTTGCCGACGCAAGTCTTTTACGACAAATCGCGGCGAAAAACTCATTTCAGCGGTATAGCAGCGTCGATCTCAGCGCTGTAGCGGCGTCGATCACGGCGTTCAGTTTTGGTTTTTATCATCATCCGGCGTGTCATCGTCGCTGCTCTCATCCGACTCGCCACCCAAACGGGCCTTGAGCGCGGCCAGGCCGGCAAAGGGGCGGGCCGCCTCGTCCGTCAGCGGTTCGGCGCCGGGCGGCCCAGCGGTCAAACTGTCAAAGGCGGCTCCAGCGACGCGTGGATATGGATCCAGGGACAGTCGGAGCGTTTCAATCGCCACCTCGCCGAGGTCAACCGGGTCCGGGGTCTGCTCCACCGCCAGATCGTCCAGATCAAGCTCTGTAGCCGTCAGATCATCTTCGGCGTCGTCGAGCTCGCCGCTCGGCGCGGCGCCAGCCCGAGCTGAAGCGCCGTCGCCCAGCATGGCGGCTTCCTCCGGCGCGTCATTCGACCAAAGCCGCACAAACGGCGCGTCGATTTCTTCCGGCACAGGCTCAAGCGTCACAACGCATCGCTGGGCGACGCGCGCGAAGATCCTGCCCTCCAGCCGCCAATCGGCACCGGCTTTCGGGGTCAGCGCGGCCTCGAAGTGGAACGCCGTGACCCGCGCAAGATCCAGCGCCGCGCGAATCGCCTCGCGTTCGGCGGGCGTCGACTTCGAAGCATAGCTTTTGGGCCGTCGGATGGTCGCGAGTTCTTTGGCCGCGATCGGGCGCGAAAAGGGAGTGGCGTTCTGGCGCGCGTCTGCGCTCATTTATCGTTTCCTCATGCTGACGGCGCGTCCCGCCGTCGCCAAAATTTGAGCTCAGCCTTGCAGTTCACGCCCGCTCCGGCTAGCTCAAACGCGAAGTCGACGCTGAACGCCGTTTTGGGCGGTGTTCCTGTGCGCGGCGACATGCGCGTTGATTGTCGCGCAGCCGGCGCGCAGCCTCGACCGAACAGATCGACCGAGAGGTTTCTATGATCGGACGTAACTTCAAGAGTTCTCGCACTATCGCGTGCCTTACAGCCGCTGCGCTGTTGCTGGGCGCAGCGGGCTGCAGCCCGATTATTGAGACCCACGGCTATACGCCGCGCGCCGATGAGCTCGATTCAATCCGCAAGGGGTTCGATACGCGCGGCAGCGTGCAACGTAAATTGGGCCGGCCGTCGACGCTGGGCGCGCTGGAAGACGACGTATGGCTGTATGTCTCGCAACGGACCGAGACGCTGGCGTTCTATGAGCGGCAGATTGTCGATCAGCGTGTCGTGCTGATTGAATTTGATGAGCGCGGGATTGTCGCCGACGTCTCGCGCTATGGTCTCGAGGATGGCCGGATCGTGGATTTGGTGACCCGCACAACGCCGACGGGCGGGCGCAAGCTGACGATCCTTCAGCAGGCTTTTGCGAATTTGGGCCGCTTCAGCAAAAAGAAAAAGAGCGCCGCGACGGGCAAATAGCGGCGGTCCAACCAGCGACGGCCAAGGCGGCGATTTCGTCGCCTTGGTTTTGGCTCGCAAATCGCGACCAAACAGAGACCTAGGGTGCGAACTCATAAATCTGGCCGAGCCAGCGTTCGGCAGGCGGCTTTTGGCTGAGAAGCGACTGCAGCGCAGGGTGGATCCCTGCGCCAAGG
>JALEGB010000081.1 GCA_022760355.1 Neomegalonema sp. | reverse complement strand
GCTCCAGGGGAGTATTTATACTCCCCTGGAGCGCCGGCTGGAGCGTGGTGATCGCCGCATTCAGCGTGTCGAGCGACGGGCGCTGCGGAAACTGCGCCACGGCCAGCCGCGCTTGGACCAACGGGTCCGCCAGCGCGTCGCGCAATTGCGCCAAACGCGGCGCCCTCGAATTCCAATAGTCGAAGTTCGCCGCATCCGCCGCTGCGAGACGCCGATACGCCTCCGCGGCGCTCTCCTCGCCCAGCGCCGGATGCGCCGCGAGCGCAGCCGCCAGCGCCGCTTCATCGCGGGCCCGGGTCAGCTCGAAAATCGGCTGCGTCAGCGCGCGGATCTCCGGCTCTTCGGCCAGGGCGATCAGCAGCAAAAAACGCGGCGGCGAGAGCGGCGCGAGATCGCCGTTGGCGTCCCGTTGCGTCGCCATCCGCTCCCGCGGAATCGCCTGCGCGGCGCTCTGCAGCCAGGCCTGATCCTCCTCCTGCGAGGTCGCCTCCGCCGGCAGGAAAATTATGCCCTTCTCATCCTTCGGCAGGATCAGGACCGCCGCGTGGATCTTTTGGCGGTGCCCGTTCGGGCAGGTTGCCGCCCAATGCGCGCCGCTCCTCAGCCCCTCCGCCAATTCCGGCCGCGCGGCGAGGTCGACGATCTCGGCGACCTCCGCCTCGAACGCTGCACCGCACTCCGCACAAACCGCCTCGCCGCGCCGCATCCGCACGCCATTTGCAAACTCGTCCGCCATCTCGCCCTCCCCTCGAACGCCGCAGCAGCCAAATGGAAGAAACCTCGGAAAACATGGCGAAGATGAGGCGCGGCGCCGTGTCACGGGAAGGGAGTGAGATGGTCACATGTCCCGCCCGGTCCGCTCAGAAATTCAGTGCATTAGCGCGGCGCGCGGGCACAAAATGTTCTTTTCTTGTCTACAGTAGTTCCAGCTTCCCTGCGGCATCGTAGGCGACAGTGAAGGCGGATGGTCCGCCGCACGCGATCGAGAACAGGCGGAGTGGATCGAATGGATTTTTTCAATCAGAAGCAACTGGCGGCGAGATGGGGGCTTTCGCATCGGACGCTCGAGCAGTGGCGCTGGCGCGGCGTCGGGCCGCAATATCTGAAGCTCGGCGGGCGCGTGGCGTACCGGCTCGAGGATGTCGAGGCCTTCGAGACGGCGCGGTTGCACAGCAACACTGCAGGGCCGCTGCCGCTCGCGCTTCGGAAATGACCGATGCCGAAGCGCGCGAGCCATCGGCGGGTGCGCCGGCACGCCGTCTACACGGTCGCCGAGGCGGCGGAGGCGACAGAGGTCTGTCGGCAGACCGTGGTCCGCTGGATCGCCGATCGCGGCCTGCCGGCGGACCGCAGCATGCGGCCCTGGCTCATCCGCGGCGCCGATCTGAAACGGTTCCTCGACGAGCGGCGCCGTGGCGCGCGGCGGCCGCTTTCCGCTGGCGAGATCTATTGCCTGCCCTGCCGGGCGGCGAAACGGCCGGCGATGGGCGTCGCCGACTATCGGCGCAAAACCGAGACGAGCGGCGTTTTGGTGGGGCTGTGCCCGGACTGCGAGCGGCTGATCCACCGCGTGGTGCGCCGGGATAATCTGCGCCGAGTTGCCGGCGATCTCGATGTCGCGCTTGAATAAGCGGCGCCGCGATTAGTCGGGGCCGGAAGAGCCCTCGTGATTGTCACCTTTATCAGGAGGCGCGAAATCGATGAAAAAACACGCGGCGCAGAACCTGCGAATCAAGCGAAAATATCTGATCTGGCTGCGGGATGCGAAGGGGCTGTCCGAGGCGTCGGTCGAGAAGGCGTCGGCGTCGATCGATCGATACGAGGCTTACACGGCGGGCGCGAATTTCAATGCATATCATCCGGAGAAGGCGCGCGGCTTTAAGCGTCATCTCGAGGCGGCGCGCCATGAGCGCACCGGCGCGCCTTTGTCCGCGTCAACGATCGACGGCATTCTGCGAGATCTCAAGGCTCTCTTTCTTTGGCTGGCAGACCAGCCCGGCTATCGGTCGAAGATCACGCATGCGGACGCGGCCTATTTCAGCGCGACGCGCAAGCAGGCGCGGGCGGCGCATGAGAGCCTTTGGAAGCCGCATCCGTCGCCTGAGCAGCTCCGTCACGTGCTGCGCATGATGCCTGCGGAGACCGTAATCGAGCGCCGCGATCGGGCGATCGTCGCGTTCCTGTTTCTCACCGGCTCTCGGGATGGTGCGGCCGTGACGCGGCGGCTCAAGCACGTCGATCTTGTCGGTCGCTGCGTGCACTTCGACGGCAAGAGCGTGGCGACCAAGTTCGGGAAGAGCTTCACGACGTTCTTCTTTCCCGTCGGCGGTGCGGTTCTCGACATCGTTTCGAGCTGGGTCGAGGAGTTGAAGCGCGATCATCTCTGGGGCCGGGACGATCCGCTCTTTCCGCGAACGAAGGTCGCGCTGCGGGGCGCCGGCGCGCGTCCGTCCCTGTCGCTGGACCGCGCGCCCTGGGCGTCAGCGCATCAGCTGAGGAAGATCTTCAAAGAGGCTTTTTCAGCCGCAGGGCTGCCGCCGCATCCGCCGCATCGCGTGCGTGACACGTTGGCGGCAATGGCGGACCAGTTCTGTCGGACGCCGGAGAAATACAAAGCCTGGTCGCAGAATCTCGGGCATGAAAGCGTGCTGACGACATTCACGAGCTACGGCTCCGTGGCGCCCGGCCGGCAGGGCGAAATCTTCGTCGAGCTGTGCGAACGGGCATGACGCCGACGATGCGAGAAGCGGCTTGGGCGCTGCTAGGCCTTTTCTTTGCTTTCGGCTTTCAACACTTCGACGGTGTCTGGATTGAGACGATAGCCCTTGCCGTGGAGATTCTCCACCAGATCGTCATTGCCTGGGGCGTCCAGGCCTTTGTCGAGATGCAGTTTCGCCAGCGCCTTTCGAATCCGCTCGATCCGGCGGCGCACCGTCGGCTCGTCGATGTCCCAGCGCTCGGCGAGATCGAGCGGATGGATCGGGCGATAATCCTCCGGCGCGCGGCCGGCTCCGCGGTCATCTAGGAAACGCTCAGCGAGCGTGATGATCGACGAGGCGCTGACGCCAGAAAGATGTCCCAACCGGTCGATCTCGACACGGTCTTTGTTCCGGCCGATGCGAAGCGTTGTTTTCGAGTGGCTCAACGCGGATTGCGCCGCGATTTCCGGAACACGTCTGGGCGGTGGGGCGGTCTTGAACATATCCTGCCCGACCAACGCAACGAGGCTTGCTGGATCGAAGCTTCTGACGCCTTGCGCCGCGCTGACGACCGCTCTGTTGACGACGCCCGCGACGCTCTGGCCATGGCGTTGGTGGAGCTCGAACAAGCGCTGAGCCGTTTGCGCGCGCGGCTCGGGAAAATGAGCGAGCGCCCGATGGATCTCGGGAAAACGCTTGCAGAATTCGTTCAACGATGCGGTAGCAAAGAAGCGCGCGTTGTGGACATAGCCAAGCGCCAGCTCGCGATGCTCAACCTTGTGGCGCGGTCCGTTCAGCAGATCGACCTGATACGCTTCTCCCGGATCGTCGTCCGCCAGATCGGCGGCAATCGATGCGAAGCGCCGGTCGACGCATTGGGAGCAGACGCCGCAGTGCGGATGCGCTTTCGTCATTGCGCGGACGTCGGCGCAGCTGCGCGCGTCGCGAATGAGGTCGCGGGCGCCGAGATCTGAAATCCGCTTCAGCACCTCGGTCTTGGTCGACCAGATGAACGGGTTATCGACTCTCCAGGTTTCCTGGAAAGCCTGAGAAAAAAGAGAAGCGAAACCGACAAGGACCTTCGGATGAGTTGAGCGCGTCCCGCGCGCCCCAAGCACCTGCCCGCTGATCGGTAGATTGAGGCTCATAACACCGTTTTCGAAGAACAGGATGCGGCGAAGTCGAAACATTCGTGCGATGACAGCCGCGATGGCGGCGAAAAGGAAAGATCGGGTTCGATGCGTTCCTTCATTTTGCGCACCTGATTTCAGCTGGATCTTGAGGGGCGCGTTTAGGATTTTGCCAGGAGCGAAGCGCTTTGAAAGCTGATTGAGCAAACGAGACTGCGCAGCTTCAAGCTTGGTCGCCCCCTGGTGAGTAACAGTGATAATCTTTTCCCGCCGAGCGACGACTTCCTCCAAAGCGCCCGCCAGCGAGTCGAGGCCGCCCGAGAAAAGAACGATTGATTCTGGCTCAAATTGCCCGGTTTCATCGAAGTCGAGCCACCTCAGCGGTGTATCGCGCTTGGTCATCGGATAAAATTCGAACGCATATTCGTCATCCGAGACAAAGCTTAGCGTCTGCTGAAGGCATTCTAGCGTTTCTGATGCTCGCCAGATATCGGGTCGCCGAACCGGGATAACGAATCGAAATTCACGCCGCCAGTCTGCACCGAGGCTGCTGGAGTTTGGTTCGCCGCGCGACGTCGCCGCGTCAGCTGCGTAGACGTAGGCGGCGATTTCAAGCAGGTCGCGCGCGATGTCGTCGGGCTCATCGAGCATCCGGCTCTTCAACTTCGTGAGGCCGAGGCTCGCGCTGACAAGTTTATCTTTGATGTGGAATTTGAAGCCGTCGGGAAGGGGCTCCAAACCGCATTCGACGCGGATCTCACCCCGTCTCACGGCGGCGCCTCAGTTCCGAGTTTAGCTTTTTGAACGCGTATCCGGCGAATTTTGAGGCGTCGTCTCGCGAGAAGTCACCGTCGCGCCAGACGTGCTTGCCGTACCAACCGCCCGAGTACTCTTCGACGATGCGGGCGGTCTGGTAGCAGTGGTGCTCAAGCGCCAGGTCGAACTCGCGGCGGTTGCTGTCGATGTCGAAGCGGTTGGTCGATCCGACGTGATCCGCAAGTTCTCGACTGAGAAAGAAGTCGAGCGCACGATAGACGAGCCGCGCAAAGAAGTCGCGCGAGAGTTTGGCGAACCGATCGCCACCTGCAAGGCGCCCAAGCGCGGTGCGTACCTCGCTCGGGTCGGGCGAGAATAGCGAGGGCAGTTGCGGCTCAACAGCCCCAGTAATCGCTTCGATAAGCGCCATATGCGCCATTTCGCCAAGGTCGCTGCGTCCACCCAGCGCTTGCCCATGGCGGTCGAGCGCGTCGCTCATCGCCGCCGTAAGATCGAAGAGGGAAGGCTCGTCCGGGACCGCGAGGCCAAGACTGTGGAGGCTTTCGAGGTAGTTTGGTCCGCGGGCGGCGAGCGGCGCGTTCAGCAGAAGCCAGACGGCTTGCGAAAAGACCGGATCGCTTTCAGCGCTAGAAAGTGCGTTCTCTGCGGCGACCGCCGAAGCGGCGGCGATCTCCTCGGCCGATCCGTTTGACGACAGGAGATCGACGACCTGATTCCATTTTTTGCTCTTGGGGAGCGAGCCTAGTCTTATATGGCCCATACGTAGCGCTTTCTCTTTGACCCGAGCTTTGCGCTCTGGCCCGGAAAACACAATAAGTCATTTAAAGAGATGCTTACCTGGAGCTTACCCGGCTGTTGCAGCAGATCTGAAAGCCGAAGCTAAGTATCTGAAATCCGTGGTGAGCCCGACAGGATTCGAACCTGTGACCCACTGATTAAAAGTCAGTTGCTCTACCAACTGAGCTACGGGCCCCAACCACGGAGAGCGCCTATATACTTACGTCTCGCGCAGGGTCAACCAGAGGATGGGCTGTTTTCCATCTATTTTTTCCCGCCCCGCTTTTTCTGGTCGACGGCGCGCGTTACATCTTCGCCCATCATCAATCCGCTCGCTGTTGCTGCGACCCTGTGTGAGACCCGTTATGCCGCTTATCGAAACGCCGTTCGTGAAAATGCACGGCCTCGGCAATGATTTTGTCGTCCTTGATCTGCGCGCAGATCAGGATGCGGCGGCGGTGCTGCGGCGGCCAGAGCTGGCGCGCGCGCTGGCGGACCGGCGGCGCGGGGTGGGGTGTGACCAGGTCATTCTCATTGAAAGCGACGCGACCGCAGATGCGCGCCTGCGTTTTTTGAACGCAGATGGCTCCGAGGCCGGAGCTTGCGGCAACGGCACGCGCTGCGCGGCGGCGCTTATGATCGAAGGCGGCGATGGGCCCCGGCTCGACTTTGTCACCAGCTTCGGGTCGCTTTGGGCTGAGCGCGCGGCGGATGGGCGCATTCGAGTGGATATGGGGGCGCCGCGCTTTGGCTGGCGCGACATACCGCTTAGCGCCGCGGCGCCGACGGAGGATCTGGCGGAAACGCTGGCGCCGGCGCTGGCCGACTTCCCCGAGCTTAAGCCGATCAAAATTGGCGCCGCCTCAATGGGCAACCCGCATTGCATCATCATTGTTGACGACATGAATCGCGTCGAGGTTGAGCGCATTGGCGCAGCGCTTGAGCCGCATCCGCTGTTCCCGGAGCGCGCGAATATCGGCTTTGTGCAGGTTTTGGCGCCGGACCGGCTGCGCTACCGCGTTTTTGAACGGGGGGCTGGCGTAACTGAGGCGTGCGGCTCCGGCGCCTGCGCGGCGTTGGCCGTCACAACCCGCCTGGGCTTCTGCGCGCCAAAAGCGACGCTGCAGCTGGATGGCGGCTTGCTTGATATTGAGCAAGACGCGGAGACGGGCCGTATTGTGATGACCGGGCCGGCTGTCGCCGTATTTGAAGGGCGCCTCGACCCGCAGCTGCTTGAGGCGACCGATGCCTGACGATTCTGCCGGCGCGCCGACGCCGCGGCTGCGTGTGGAGACGCTGGGCTGCCGCTTAAACGCCTATGAAAGCGAAGCAATGCGCAAGCTGGCCGCTGAAGCGGGGGCTGAGGGCGCTGTGGTGATCAACACGTGCGCGGTGACCAATGAAGCGGTGCGCCAAGCGCGGCAGACCATTCGGAAGCTGCGGGCGGAACAGCCGGACGCGCGGATCATTGTGACCGGCTGCGCCGCGCAGATCGATCCGGCCAGTTTCGCCGCGATGCCGGAAGTTGATCTGGTGCTGGGGAACCAGGAGAAAATGGCGCCGGAGAGCTGGGCTCGGATTGCGGCGGAGGCGAGCGGGCCCGCCGCCGAAGCGGAAATCCGGGTCGACGACATCATGTCCGCGCGCGAGACAGCGTCGCATCTGCTGGACGGTTTCGGCGCCCGCGCACGAGCGTTCGTGCAGATCCAAAATGGCTGCGACCATCGCTGCACCTTTTGCATTATTCCATTTGGGCGCGGCCCGTCCCGCTCCGCCGCGGCTGGGGTGGTGGTCGATCAGATCCGCCGCCTGGTTGGCCAAGGCTATCGCGAAGTGGTGTTGACCGGGGTCGATATCACCAGCTGGGGCGCCGATCTGCCCGCATTGGGCGGGCGCGCGCCGATGCTGGGCGACCTTGTGCAGCGTATTTTCAAGCTGGTTCCGGATCTGCCGCGGCTGCGGATCTCCTCCATTGACAGTGTGGAGATCGATCCGGCGCTCTATGAGGCGATCGAAGAGCCGCGCCTTGCGCCGCATCTGCATCTGTCGTTGCAAGCGGGGGACGATCTGATTCTCAAGCGCATGAAGCGCCGGCATCTCAGCGGCGATGCGGAGCGGGTATGTGCGGAGATCCGCGCCCGTCGCCCCGACATCGTCTTTGGTGCCGACCTGATCGCCGGGTTCCCAACTGAGACGGAGGAGATGTTCGACCGTACGCTTGCGCATGTTGAGGCGTGTGGGCTGACATATTTACATGTTTTCCCTTTTTCGGCTCGGCCCGGGACCCCTGCCGCCCGGATGCCGCAGCAGCCGCGCGCGGTTGCGAAAGAGCGCGCAGCCCGGTTGCGAGCGCTCGGGGATCGGCGGCTTGACGCCTATCTGCAGAGCGAAGTCGGCGCGGAGCGGCGCGTTCTGATTGAAGCGCCGCGACGGGGGCGCACGGAAGGCTATGCGGAAGTGACGTTTGAGCAAGATCAGCCCGTCGGCGATATCATCTCCGCGCGGATCTTTTCAGTTGCGCAGAAGCGCCTTCAGGCGCAGGCCGTTTAACGCATAAGACGCGGCGCGGCAAAGCAGGCGCGCGAATGGTTTTGGATCAGGAGAGGAATTGAATGAGCTTCTTTCGGCGGATGAAGGACCGGCTGTTCAAGTCGTCTTCCAAGATCGACGAGGGCCTCTCCAACTTGATGGAGAGCGGCGAGGAAGCGCCGGTTGAGGAAGCGCCAGCTGCGCCAAGCGCGGCGCCGGAGAGCCCGCAGCCTGCTCGTCCGGGGCCAGCCGCGCCCGCTGCAACGCCGAAAACTGAGACGGCGCCGACCGCGCCCGCCGGAACGCCGAAAAATGAGACGGCGCCGACGTCGCCGACACAACCGGCGGCCAATGAAGGGGCGCGGCCGGCGGAGCACGTCGCTCCCGCGCCCTCCGCCCCTGCTCCGGCGCCCGAGCCCGAGCCCGAGAAGCGCTCGCTCGCATCGCGGATGCTCGGCGCGTTCTCTGGCGGCGCGCCGACGGAGAAAAAGCGGGTGTTGGATGATGATCTGCTGGAGGAGCTGGAGGATCTGCTGATCTCCTCCGACCTCGGGGCGGAGACGGCGATGCGGATTTCAGCCAACCTCGCCGCGTCCCGCTTCGGCAAGCGCGTGGGCGCGACGGAGCTGAAGCGGCTGTTGGCGGATGAGGTGGCGAAAGTACTCGATCCGGTGGCGAAACCGCTGCCGCTCTATGCGAAGAAGCCGCAGGTCGTTCTGGTGGTTGGGGTCAACGGCTCGGGCAAGACGACGACGATTGGGAAATTGGCCAGCCAGTTGAAGGCGGGCGGCAAGTCGGTCTCGATCGCGGCGGGCGACACCTTCCGGGCGGCGGCGGTTGAGCAGCTGCAGGTATGGGGCGACCGCGCCGGGGTGCCGGTGTTTCGGATGGAGCAGGGGGCGGATCCGGCCTCTCTCGCCTATGAGGCGCTGGAAAAAGCGCAGGCGGATGGGATCGATGTGCTGCTGATCGATACGGCGGGGCGGCTGCAGAACCGGAAGGATCTGATGGAGGAGCTGGCCAAGATCGTCCGCGTGATCCGCAAGCGCGATGAGACGGCGCCGCACACGACATTGCTGGTGCTCGACGCGACCACAGGCCAGAACGCCATCAGCCAGGTGCAGGAATTCCAAAAGATCGCCGACGTCTCCGGGCTGGTGATGACCAAGCTCGACGGCACGGCCCGCGGCGGCGTGTTGGTGGCGCTGGCGGATAAGATCGGTCTGCCGATCCATGCGATTGGCGTCGGCGAGAGCATCGAGGATCTGCAGGCGTTTGATCCGAAGGAGTTCGCCGAAGCGCTGACGGGAGCGTAGTCGCCGTCCCCTGGCGGAGGCGAGACCGGCCGCCAGACCGCTGCGGCGGCGCTCCCATCGCGTGTGGGTGAGCCTGACGATCTGATGCGCAGAAACCGCCCCCGCCGCCGTACATTTGGCTGGAGCGGACTATATATCTCGGTTGCAGAGTTATACCGCTAAAGCCGGCGTCGGATGACGCCCGCTGGGTCTTTGACAATGAGGCGAGCATGGGTGGCGCACTTCCTTTTGACAATAGCTACGCGCGCTTGCCGGAGCGGTTCTACGCCAAGCTGCCGCCAACCCCGGTCAAAGCGCCTCAGTTGCTCGCGTTGAATGAAGCGCTGGCGGAGGTGCTGCAGCTTGATCCGGCCTGGCTGCGCTCGGAGGACGGCGTAGCGATGTTGGCCGGGAATGCGGCGCCGGCGGGGGCCGAGCCGCTGGCGATGGCCTATGCTGGTCATCAATTCGGCGGCTGGGTTCCACAGCTCGGCGACGGCAGGGCGATCTTGCTGGGCGAGATCGTCGGGGCCGACGGAATCCGGCGTGACATTCAGCTAAAAGGCTCGGGACCGACCCCTTATTCGCGCCGCGGCGACGGGCGAGCGGCGGTTGGGCCGGTGTTGCGCGAATATTTGATCTCCGAAGCGATGGCTGCTTTGGGGGTTCCGACCACGCGCTCCCTTGCGGCGGTCGCGACCGGCGAGCCCGTGTTTCGCGAAACCCCGCTTCCCGGCGCGGTGCTGACGCGGGTGGCGCGCAGCCATATCCGGGTTGGCACCTTTCAGTTTTTCTATGCGCGCGAGGATGTGGACGGGGTGCGGACGCTTACCGACTACGCCTTGCAGCGGCATGAGCCGGAAACGGCCGCGGCGCTTGCCGACGCTCCAATGGCGGAGCGGGCGAAAGCGCTGCTGGACGGGGTGATCCGGCGGCAGGCGGCCCTGGTCGCGCAGTGGATGGCGGTCGGCTTTATCCATGGGGTGATGAACACGGATAACTGCGCGATCTCTGGCGAGACGATTGATTACGGCCCCTGCGCCTTCATGGATCACTATGATCCGGCGACGGTATTCAGCTCAATCGACTATCAGGGGCGCTACGCCTACGGACGCCAGCCCGCCATGCTGCATTGGAACTTGGCCCAGCTGGCGACCGCCTTGCTGCCGGTGCTGGGCGCGAATGAGGACAGCGCGATCGCCGCCGCGCAGACAACGCTCGACGCCTACCCCGCGATCATGCAGCAGGAATATCTGCACCGCTTCCGGGCGAAGGTCGGGATCTCCGCACAGGATGACGCGGAAGATCATCGGTTGATTTCGGAGTTTCTCGCGGCGCTTCAGGCGGACAAATCCGACTTCACATTGGGCTTCCGCGCTTTGGCGCAACGACTGGCGAGCGACGGCGACGCGGGGCCGTCCGTCCGCGCCTGGTTGCCGGCCTGGCGCGCTCGGATCGAAAGCGAAGGGCGTGGCGGGGCGGAGATTGTGGCGACGTTGCAGGCGGCGAACCCGGCGCGAATTCCGCGCAACCATCGGGTTGAGCATGCGTTGAGCGCCGCCGCGGCGGGCGACATGGCGCCGTTCGAAACGCTCCGCGCCGCACTGGCCCAGCCCTACGCGGACGCAACAGAAGCAGCAGAGATCGACGCGCCGCCCCGGCCGGAAGAGAAAGTGCTGGCGACGTTTTGCGGCACGTAGCGGCATGTCGGCGCCTGCGTCGATAGAATAGCCGACAGGCGCTGACATTCAGAATGGCTGGCGGCGTATGCCGCCTCACGCAGGGGCCGCCGGGCTACAGCGTTCGGGCGACAACGAAGTCAGACACATCCTCAAGCGCCTGCCGTAGCGGCGTTTGGGGGAACCGCTCCAGCGCGCGCTTGGCGATGGCGATATGCTCCCGCGCGCGCGCGGCGGTTTCGGTCAGCGCGTCCGCTTGCTCCAACAGAACAAGGGCGTGCTCAAGATCGCCCTCTTCCTGCTTGCGTTTGACGATCACACGCCGCCAGAACTCACGCGTTGGCTCGTCGCCTTTCCGATAGGCGAGCAATACGGGCAGCGTCGCTTTGCCCTCACGGAAATCATCCCCGATGGACTTGCCAAGCCGAGCGTCCGCGCCGCCATAGTCGAGAACATCGTCAACCAGCTGGAATGCCACGCCAAGCTCCGCGCCGAACTGCGCCAATGCAGCCTCAGCCTCCGGGTCAACGCCGGCGATGACGCCGCCCACTTGGGTCGCGGCTTCGAACAGGGCGGCGGTTTTCGCCCGGATCACGCGCATATAGATATCGTCATCATCCGCGAGCGTATTCACGCTGGCGAGCTGCAGCACTTCGCCTTCGGCAATCACAGCTGAGGCGGTCGAAAGAATTTCCAGCACCCGGATGGAGCCGGTCTCGACCATCAGCTGGAAGGAGCGGCTGAACAGGAAATCGCCAACCAGAACGCTTGGTTTGTTGCCCCAGAGAATATTCGCGGACTCTTTGCCGCGCCGGCGCGCGCTTTCGTCGACGACATCATCATGCAGCAGAGTCGCAGTATGGATGAACTCGACGGTTGCGGCGAGCAATTGATGATGCGCGCCCTCATACCCGCAGAGACGGGCGGCGGCGAGCGTAAGGATCGGCCGCAGCCTTTTGCCGCCGGCTTCGATGAGATGCGACGCGAGTTCGGCGATCAGGGGCGCCTGCTCGGACACCATGCGGCTGCGGATCAAGCCGTTGACCGCCTCGAGATCTTCCGCCACCAAAGCGCGAAGCCGCTCATACGCGCCAGCTTGTGAGGCGGCGGAGGGCTGGGCCTCCGGCTGCGAGGGCCCCATATTATTAGTATCGCGGCTTTCGGCGGCCTCGGGCAAAATACGTCTCCGTCTTACCGGCCCATGGAACGGGTCGGTTGCGCAAAGCGGACAACGAGGAGGGATCGATGGAAGAAGTATTCCGGTCCAACAATCCGGTAGATTTAAGTTTCGCGACCGCGCTGCTCTCAGGCGAGGATATAAGCGCCGTAATTTTCGACGTCCATACGAGCGTTATCGAGGGTTCCATTGGCATTTTGCCGCGGCGCGTGATGGTCACAAGCGAAGACGCGGTAGAAGCGAGACGTATCCTTGTCGACAATGGGCTGTTGGATCCGTCGTGAGCGAGGGGGCCGTCTCTGTCGATACGCTGACCGATGACGCGTTCCTCGGTGGGAAAGTGCGGATTTGGCAGCCGCGCGAAGGGTATCGCGCAGCAACCGATCCCGTGCTTCTGGCGGCGGCCTGTATTGTGGCCCCCGGCGATCGGGTTCTAGATGTGGGGTGTGGCGTGGGGACCGCGGCGCTGTGCTTGGCGGCGCGGGCGCCCTGGGTGCGGGTAGAAGGCATTGAGGCCCAGGCGGCGTTCGCCGATATATCGGAGCGCAACGCCGCGCGAGCTGGCGTGCCCTGGCGCGTTCATCGCGCTGATTTGCGCGAGCCGCCGCTAGAGCTTCGAACGATAAGTTTCGACCATGTCCTGACAAATCCCCCATTTTACGACGCAACTAAAAATCCAGCAATGGATCATCCTTTGCGCGCCGCCGCCCATCGTGAACAGGCGACGCTCGGCCAATGGCTCGACTTCTGTCTGCGGCGGCTGCGGCCAAAGGGGCGCCTGACCCTGATCCATCGCTGCGAAAGGCTGCCTGAAATCATGGCGGCGCTGGAGGGAAGGGCCGGCGATGTCGCCGTGCTGCCGCTCCAGCCGCGGCCTGGGCGCGATACGAAGCGCGTGATTGTGCGGGCGCGGAAGGAGGCGCGCGGGCCGTTTCGCCTGGCGGCGCCGCTCACGCTGCATCCTGTCGGCGGGGAAGGGTTCACGGATTTGGCGAAAGCAATTCTCCGCGATGGCGCCGCCCTTGACTTCTAGTCGAGCGCGCGGCCCCTTGCGAGGGTTCCCACAGCTCTTTCCTCTGAGGCAGCTCTATGACCCACTCAACGCCAGCGCCGATCTCCAATAGAATTGCGGCGATGGCGCCGGAGATCGCCGAATGGCGGCGCGAGCTGCATCGGTATCCTGAGCTTGCTTACGAGGAGGAGCGGACCGCGGCGTTCGTCGCCGACAAGCTGCGCAGCTTCGGTTGCGACCAGGTAGAGACCGGCATCGGCCGCACCGGCGTGGTCGCTGCGGTGCATGGCGCGCATGGCCCGGCGCAAGACGCCGGGGGCGCGATCATGCTGCGCGCGGATATGGATGCGCTGCCGATCCATGAGGAGACAGGCGCGGAATACGCGTCGCAAACCCCAGGCAAAATGCACGCATGCGGCCATGACGGTCACACGGCGATGCTGTTGGGCGCCGCCCAGCGTTTGGCGGAAACCAAAGCGTTCAGCGGCACGGTCTATTTTTGCTTTCAGCCGGCTGAGGAAGGGATGGCCGGCGCGAAGGCGATGATTGACGACGGGCTTTTTGAGCGTTTCCCCGCGCGTGCGGTGTTCGGCATGCATAATTGGCCTGGGCTGCCGGTCGGGTCGTTCGCGGTGCGGCCTGGCCCGATGCTGGCGTCGGCTGATAAGTTTGCGATCCGGCTCAACGGGCGAGGCGGGCATGCGGCGAAGCCGGATCGAGCGCGAGACCCGCTGATTGCAGGGGCGCATCTGGTCACGCAGCTTCAGACGCTCGTGTCGCGCTTTACGGACCCGTTGCAGCCGGCAGTTCTGTCCGTCACCACATTTCACGCCGGCTCCGCCTTCAACATCATTCCGGACCGTGCGGAGATTACCGGGACGATCCGCACCTTTGACGCGTCGGTTCAGTCGGATCTCAAGAGCCGGGTGGAGCGGATGGCCCGGGCGATTGCGGAGAGCTTCGAGATCGAGGCGGAGTTGAGCTGGCCGATTATTCCGTACCCGCCGACGGTGAATGATTCAGCCATGACTGGTTTTGTGACGGACACGCTGACCGGATTGGTCGGCGACGACGCGGTGAAGACGGAGTATCCCCCAACAATGGGCGCGGAGGACTTTTCGTTCCTCGCGCAGCAGACGCCAGGGTGTTTCGTCTTCGTGGGGAATGGCGATAGCGCTTCTCTGCATCACCCGAAATTTGACTTCAACGACGCAGCGATCCCCTATGGCGTCGCCTATTGGGAGCGCCTGGCGCAATCAGCATTGCCTATCTCCTAAGCTTGTCGCCGAGCCTTGTGCGTCAACCTGCCGCATGCGGGCGATGTCGGGTCAACTGGCGTTGGTCCCGGCGGCGCTCCCGCTTGGCTCATGGCTGCTATCCCAGTTCTGATGGGAAGCACACGTCTGGGTTGTGGGTCGCACGACGTGCGCGACGCCGAAAGCGTGACGCGGCCAGCTTCCGCGCCTCACTGTTAACGATGTGTTAATCATGCAAAATTTTTGCTGAGGCGATGAGGCGGGCGGCAAGGTTAGACGCCGGCGGCGGCGGCTTTCATGCGGAAACGTTAACACTTCGCTAAACTCTCTGGTTCTCTGTACCCGACACGGTTGAGCGCAGCAAAAATGCGACAAATTTGATATTTTTTAGATATCGACAGGTCGGCTGTATCGGCGCCACACTGGTCTCACTCGCAACCAAGGAGGTCGTCATGAGCCTACAATCTCACCTGAGAGAACTGCAGCGGAAGCATCAGGCGTTGGAAGCGAAGATTGCTCTCGAGCAGAATCGACCGAGCAGTGAAGACCTTCTTATTAAAAATATGAAAAAACAAAAGCTTAGGATTAAGGATCGCATCCGACGATCTCGAAGCTCCGCGGCTTAGCAAACTCCCCCGTTCACCATTCCTGCGCCCGGGCCTCGCTCGGGCGCTTTGCATTTTTGTGACGGATTTTTCTGTTTCTATGACGGTTCTGTTGAGGCTGTGGATTGTTTTTGCAGGGAAGCGCGGGCGGCCAAAAATGAACCGCTCAAGATCAGTATCAGGCCGATAAAGAGAGAAGCGGTGACGGCGGCGGAGCCGATGGAAATGAGCAGCAGCGTCGACAGCAGCGGCGCGCCATAGGCCAGGACGCCCAGCAGCTGAATGTCTCCGTGCTTGCAGCCAATATCCCATAGATAGAAAGAGAGGCCGACCGGTCCGACGCCAAGCCCGACGGCGCCAATCCACCCTGCGATCCCCTGCGGCCAGGCGGTTTCTTCGAACATCAGGTGACACAGAACGCTGAGCGCCGCTGCGACGATGCAGAAGCCGGCCACACTCATGGTCGGCGCCTCGCCAACCGCACGGGAAAGCACCGAATAGCTGGACCATGTCAGGGCGCAGATGATCGCCGCTGCATAGCCGAGAACGCCGCCGTCGCCGCTCAACGAAAACCCATCGCTTCCCGCCAGGAGGATGAGTGCGCCGGCTAAGCCGCAGAGCGCTCCCGCAACATGGCCGCGCCGCAAGCCTTCGCCGGGCAGGAAGGTGGAGAACAGAACGATAAGCAGCGGCCAGAGATAGGCGATCAAGCTCGCCTCGGCGACTGGGGCGTTCCGAAGCGCGGTGAAATAAAAGAAATGATAGCCGAACAGGCCGATCACACCGATTGCCCAGATATGAGCGGGCTGCCGCAGCGCGATGCGGATCGCGTTCCGTCCCTCCGTCTTCGCCCTGACCGCCAGATAGCCGACCCCGATCATGCCGCCGATCAGGAAGCTGATCGCGTTGAGCAAAAATGGCGGGGTTGGCTTCGCCAGGTCTGTCAGCGCCGCGAGCGTCGCCCATAACAACACAGCGCCGAAGCCAATTGCGGTAGCAGTGGGACGGTTCACTTATCGGCTTTCTGCAATCGGAAGCGGAGCAGGGTCGCGGCGATCGCCGTGAAAATGGGCGCGCCATTCACCGGGGGCTGCGCCGCGATCTTCGCCAGGGCGAGGTCGGCGATGTCGCTCGGGATCGTTTTACCGCGCCGGGCCCGCAGAAGGTTGACCAGAAAAGCGGGGCTGAACTCCGGATGCGGCTGCATTGTAAGCGCGGTAGGCGCAGATCTGGGCCCATAGGCCAAGCCGGCGATTGGACAATAATCGGATCGTAGCCACACCCATGCGCCAGGGGGCGCTTTGCTGATCTGGTCCTGATGCAGCGCCAATAGGCGAATTGAGCCGGGGAGGTCCTCCAGGGCCGAGCCGCTGTTGCCAGACGCGTCATATTCAAGCGCGCCCAGGCCCCAGCCTTGTGTCGACGCTTCAATCCGGCCGCCGAGCGCTTTTGCTATGATCTGATGGCCAAAACAGATCCCAAGCAGCGGCCGTTGACAATTGGCGCATTCAAGCAGCAGTTGCTCAAGCTCGCGCAGCCACTCGAAATTGTCATTCACGGAGTGGCGCGATCCCGTCACGACCCAGAGATCCGCCTCCTGCGCCGCAATGGGGAAGTCGCGCTGATAGACCCGCCAGCATCGAATTTCCGCCGCCGGCCATTGCGTTCGCAACAGCCGCTCGAAAATATCGCCATACTGGCCATCAATCGCGGCGAGATCCGGGGGAAGATCTCCCGTTTCAAGGATTCCTATCCGCATCTCGCCATTCTTAGGTTTTGCTAGACGACGAACTGGCCGCCATTCGCCGAGATCGTCGATCCGGTGATGAAGCCAGCATCATCAGAGGCGAGGAAGAGAACGCAGCGTGCAATCTCTTCCGGCTCGCCGAGGCGGCCAACCGGAATTTGCGGCAGGATGTTTTTCTCCAGCACCGCCGGGTCGATCGCGCGAACCATCTCGGTGCCGATATAGCCTGGGCAGATCGCGTTGACGGTGACGCCTTTGAACGCGCCTTCTTGCGCCAATGCTTTGGTGAAACCGAGATCGCCCGCTTTTGCGGCGGAGTAGTTCACCTGTCCCATTTGGCCTTTCTGGCCGTTGATTGAGCTGATGTTGACGATCCGGCCAAAGCCGCGGCTGCGCATGCCTGGGAAGACCGGATGGGTCATGTTGAACAGGCCGGTCAGGTTCGTGTCGATGACCTCTTTCCATTGTTGGGGGGTCATCTTGTGGAACATGCCATCCCGCGTGATGCCGGCGTTGTTCACCAGAATGTCGACCGGGCCGACTTCCGCCTCGACCTTAGCGATGCCGGCTGCGCAGGCGTCATAGTCGGCGACGGACCATTTATAGACCGGAATGCCGGTTTCTTCTCTGAACTTGTTCGCGGCTTCGTCATTGCCGGCATAGTTTGCGGCGACGGAGTAGCCCGCCTCTTTCAGCGCTTTTGAGATCGCGGCGCCAATGCCGCGGGTTCCGCCGGTGACGATTGCAACTCGGGCCATCCTAAAGCCTCCCAGGATAATTTTCTGTCTTGGCACCATTGCATACGGACAGAAAATTTCAATTTTTTTGGCAAATTCGGGCGACGGTCGTTCATCCGCCGCCCGCTCGCCCTGCGCTTAGTCGCGCTCGAGACACATTGCGACGCCCATGCCGCCACCGATGCAGAGCGTCGCCAGGCCCTTCTTGGCGTCGCGCCGCTTCATTTCAAACAACAGCGTGTTCAACACGCGGCAGCCCGATGCGCCAATCGGGTGGCCGATGGCGATGGCGCCGCCATTGACGTTCACCTTCTCAGGATCCCAGCCCATGTCTTTGTTCACGGCGCAGGCCTGAGCGGCGAAGGCTTCGTTAGCCTCAACCAGATCAAGATCTTCCGGCTTCCAGCCCGCCTTCTCCAGCGCGGCGCGCGAAGCTGGGATCGGGCCCGCGCCCATGATCGACGGGTCAAGACCTACCGTCGCGAAGGAGGCGATGCGAGCGAGCGGTTCGGCGCCGCGCTTCTGCGCTTCGTCGGCGGTCATCAACAATGTGACGGCGGCGCCGTCATTGATGCCGGAGGCGTTGGCCGCGGTGACAGTGCCGTCTTTGACGAAAGCCGGACGCAGCTTTTGCATCGCCTCGATCGTCGCGCCATGGCGGATATACTCATCATGCTCGACGATGGTCTCGCCCTTGCGGTGCTTGACAGTTACCGGCGCGATCTCGTCGGCGAACTTGCCCGCTTTCTGCGCGGCTTCAGCTTTGTTCTGGCTGGCCAGCGCGAACTCATCCTGCTGCTCGCGGGTGATTTGCCACTTCTCCGCAACATTCTCCGCAGTCTGCCCCATGTGATAGCCGTTGAACGCATCCCACAGGCCGTCGCGGATCATCGTATCGATGAAGCTGAGGTCGCCCATCTTGTGGCCGGCGCGAAGCTGTGCGGCGTGGGGGCTCAGCGTCATGTTTTCCTGACCGCCCGCGATGACGATTGCGGCGTCGCCAAGGGCGACATGCTGCGCGCCCAGCGCAACTGCGCGCAGGCCTGAGCCACAAACCTGGTTGATGGTCATCGCGGCGGATTCTTTCGGCAGGCCGGCGTGAATATGCGCCTGGCGGGCCGGGTTCATGCCCTGAGCCGCGGTCAGCACCTGACCCATGATGGTTTGGCCGACTTCGCTCGCGTCGACTTTTGCGCGCTCAAGCGCGGCTTTAATGGCGACGACGCCAAGCTCATGCGCCGGTACGGTGGAAAAAGAGCCGCTAAAAGAGCCGACTGGCGTTCGTGCGGCGCTGGCGATTACGACGTTGGTCATTGGGGAATCTCCGTGTTCTCAGCTGTGCGCAAATGCGCGCTCAGGGCGGGTTGTTCTCAAGGCCCCGCAACAACTCGGACGAAGCGGCGCGCAAGGTCAAGGGTTGTTTACCATGCCCTGTTGGCGCATAGATCTAGGTTCGGCCCGATGATCCGTGACGAGAAGTTGAGCTGGCGGAGGTCGAATGGCGGGCGCGTCAGAGCTTGCGGGCGCAGAACGCCGCCAGCCGATCCCAAACTTCGTTACGGGCGCGGCGCCCCACGATCATGCCGACATGGCCGCCTGATGCATGGGCCAGTTCCGGCCCCCGGGCGCGGCGCAACGCCGCCTCCGCGCTTTCATGCGGAACCACCGTGTCTGCACGCGAGGACAAGACCATCAGCGGCCCCGCGAAGTCCCGCAAATCGACGCGCCGCCCGGCGACGCGCCACCGGCGCCGAACCAGCGCGTCATCCAGTCCCCATTCGACAAACAGGGTCTGCGCGGCGGGCGCAGCGAGCCGAAGCCCTTCATTGAGCCAGTCTTCGACAGCGACAAACAGCCGGTCCGGCGCGCGTCGTGTTCGACGCCGGCCGAACGCGGGGAACTTTCGCATCGATTGCAGGGGATCGCGAAGAAAGAACAGCGTGTCCAGAACGTCCGCGGGCACACCGCCAAAAACGGCGCCGCACGCGCCGATCAAGTCGCTCAGCTGGCGGCGGCTTGGCGTGGCTGCTTTCGGCGGCCGCATCGGAGCAAAATACCAAGGCGCGGCCAACAAAATCAGGCGATCAACCCGCCGCTGCGCGAGCAGCCCGCCGGCGGCGGCGATTGCGCCGCTCATACAGTGGCCGAGCAGAGCGATTTTTCGATCGGGGGCGCCGCGCGCGTCGCAGGCCGCATCGATCGCCGGCGCCAATCGCCGCGCCGCATAGTCCGCGACGGAAAAACCGCGCTCTTCGCCATTAGGCGCGCCCCAATCGATCAAGAAGGGGCGCAAACCGCGCGCAGCAAGACCGCGGGTGATTGAATTCGCGCGCGTCAGGTCAAGGATACGCCAGCCATTGATAAGGGAGGGCGCGATTAACACGGCCGGCGCATGCGTGGCGTCTGGCGCGTAGTCAAACAGACGCGATGATCCCGCGCTCCAGATCACAGGCGGGTCGGCCGGGCGGCGCACAGGCGGCGCCGCATTGGCGCGCTTCATCCCGGCGATTGCGGCGGTGAAATCTTTCAGCCCGGCTTCGGCGATCGCGCGGGCAAGGCGCTGTTGATGATGGCGGGCCAGCCGCTCCGCCAGCTGTTCCGCTTCCGGGCGCAAAGAAGAGCGCCAGGGAAAACGTTCATCCCCGACGCCGAGCGCCAGCGAGGCGCCTTGGGCGAGGTCGGCTGCGCCGGCCGCGAGGTGCGCGGCAAGGGGGCGCGGCCCATGTGTTCGCTCAAGAAATTGAGGCGCTTGGCGCGCCTGTACGCGCTCCGCCGCCTCCTCAGCCTGCGCCTCCCGCCCCGTGGAGGCGCCCGGATCGCGCTGCGCGCTATCCATTGTTCGGGCTCCTCCGGCCAGCGCCGGCGGGCGCATCGTCGGCGCGGAAGGGAGGTCGCCAGTTGCGGCGCCAGAGTCGCCAATAGGCGTTGGCCGCCGCACGATCCGACTTAGATGGCGGGCCGCATTCTTTGCTGTTTTGGTCAGACTTTGCGCTGTTCGCCGCGCTTTTCTCCCGGTCCGCAAAGGCGGCGTTGCGCCTTTGATCCATTGTTTTTTCCTCCGCCTATTTCGGTTGGCGATTAACCTCATAAAACCATTGCGGAATTAGTTTGGTAGTGCAAATTTACATTATCTCAGCGCGCTTTCCTTGTGTTGCGCGAAAAAAAGTGAATGGCGGCGATGAAAGATCACCTGGCCGATATGGACAAAAGCGCATCGACCTCGAAATCCGCGCCGATTATCGTAAAGAAATACGCGAATCGGCGGCTGTACAATACCGCAACAAGCTCCTACGTCACGTTGGAGAACCTTGCTGCGATGGTGCGAAGCGGTCAGGATTTCGTTGTTCAAGATGCAAAGACGGGCGAAGACATCACTCGCTCGGTGCTCACGCAGATCATCTTTGAAGAAGAATCGCGCGGCGATTCGCCCCTGCTCCCGATTAGTTTCCTTCGCCGGTTGATCCGCCTGTATGGCGATGCGGTTCAGGGTTATGTGCCGGGTTATCTTGAAATGACCATGCACGCCTTTGAGCGGAACCAGGAAGCGTTTCGCCAACAAATGGCCCGCTCCTTTGGCGCGTCGCCCGGCTATGCGCAGCTGGAGGCGATGGCGCGGGCCAATATGGAGATGTTCCGCCAGGCGATGGGCGTGTTTGCGCCCTTCACCGAGAATACTCCCGGCATGGACGGGCACGAGCCGTCAAGCGCCGCGCCGAAAGATGAAGCGGGTGCAGGCCGGGAGTCGAGCGAAGAGCTGGATGCAATGCGTGCGCGGCTGGATGAGATGCAGCGCAAGCTGGACGATCTCGCCGGAAAATAGCGGTTCATGCGGCGACAGGCTTGTCGCCGCATCCGTTTAACTATTTTCGCCAAAACCGCTTGCAACAAGGTCGGAGATCGCGCTTAGGGCCTTTTCGGCGTCCGGTCCTTCGACCCTAAGATCGATGAAGCACCCTTTCGCGGCGGCCAGCAGCAGCAAACCCATCAGCGACCCGCCGGAAACGGACAGCGAATCGCGCGAGATTTCGACTTTCGCATCGAACTGCTGAGCCAGCGTGGAAAGCTTGGCGGAGGCGCGCGCGTGGAGCCCTTTTGCATTTACAATTTCGAGCCGGGCGTGGAGCGGCCCTTGTGGAGGAGCTGTTTCGTTCATTCCCTGTCCCACCGCGACGATTTTTGACGCGGCCTGTCTGCCGGCGGCTCTGCGTCCGGCTCAATTTAAGCCCCGCGCCTTAGGGTCGAAACCCCTTCATCAGACGCCGTCAGCCCGGTTTAGGGGCTTGTCGGCTAGAATATCGAGGCGCAGGCGGTGTGGCTCACCGTCAAG
>JALEGB010000080.1 GCA_022760355.1 Neomegalonema sp. | reverse complement strand
GGGGGAGAGCTCTCCCCGACCCCGGAAGTTGTTACTTCTCGCCGAGTTTCCGGAACGCAGTGACGCCGCGGATCAAATCGAGCGCATAAGCGAGCTGGTAGTCCGATTTGATCAGCTCTTCACGATGCTTGCGCGCCGCGTCGGCTTTTCCTGCTTCGGATTTCTTTTTCTTTTCCTCAGCCTTGGCGCGGTCATTCTCCAGGCTGCCCGGCAGCGAGGCTTCGGAACGACGACGGGCCGATGCTTTCTTTTCGTCCGCCAGCTTCAGCGGCTTGACCAGAATATCCGGCTCGATGCCGAGCTTTTGGATCGAGCGTCCCGATGGCGTGTAGTAGCGCTGGGTGGTGAGGCGCAGCGCGCCACCGTTGGAAAGAGGCACGATCGTCTGCACCGATCCCTTGCCGAAGCTTTTCTCGCCAACGATGACCGCCCGGCGATGATCCTGCAGGGCGCCGGCGACGATTTCAGACGCGGATGCTGATCCGCTGTTGATCAGAATAACGATCGGAAGACCGGCGGTCAGATCGCCTGGTTTGGCCTCAAAGCGCGAGCCTCGACGCTTGTCGCGGCCAAGGGTCGAAACGATTTCGCCGCGCTCCAGGAACGTGTCGGTGACGGAAACCGCCTGATCCAGAAGGCCGCCTGGATTGTTGCGCAGATCGACGACGAACCCGCGTAGTTTCTTGTCGCCGGCTTTTTCGCGGAGAGACTTGATCGCGGCTTGGAGACCGCGTGTCGTCTGCTCATTGAAGGTTGTGATCCGGACATAGCCGATATCGCCTTCAAGGCGCGATTTAACGGCTTTGATCGTGATGATCGCCCGGGTGATGCTAACTTCGAACGGCTCTTCGACGCCTTTGCGCACGACCGTCAGCTTAATGGTCGAGCCAACCTCGCCGCGCATCTTTTCAACGGCTTCCGCAAGCGTCAGGCCAAGAATTTGCTCGCCATTCAGGTGGGTGATGTAGTCGCCCGCCTTCATGCCTGCGCGTGAGGCCGGAGTGTCGTCAATGGGGGCGACGACTTTGACGAAGCCGGACTCCATCGTCACTTCGATGCCCAGCCCGCCAAACTTGCCGCTGGTCTGCTCCCGCATATCATCGAAGCTTGCAGGCGACAGGTAGCTTGAGTGCGGGTCAAGCGATGAGAGCATGCCGTTCACGGCCGACTCGATCAGTTTTCCCTCTTTCACCGGTTCAACATAGTCCGCGCGCACCCGATCGAGGATATCGCCGAACAGCTCCAGGTCGCGGTAAACCGTGGCGGTCTCGCGGCTCGATTGCGCAATCGCACCCGTGCCGAACGCGCCGAATTGGATCGACAGCCCCACGCCTAAAAGGGCGCCGAACGCCGTCGCAATCACCAAACGTTTCATAATCCGCCAACCTCTTTCGTTTTGCGGTCAAACCAGGGTGCTGGGTCTATCGGCGATCGCCGCGCCAGCAACTCAATATAAAGCTCTTCGCGCGCCGAACCGGCGGCGGCTCGACCAGCATAGACCGCAGAGCCTGGCATGCGGCCAATGATCTGCCCAGCCTCGATGCGCTCGCCTTTACGCACCGTCACCTCGCCGAGGCCGTTGAAGATGATAGCGTAGCCCTTTTGCGGCTTAATGATGACGACGTTATGAGACTTAAAAGAGTCTGCGAACTGAACAACGCCGCTCCAAGGCGCTATCACGCGTGCGTGAGGGCGTGTGAGAATAATCGCGCCGGGAACGCCGTCCGATGCGGTAACTTTTCGCAGCTGGCCGATGGCGGGACGCAGCAGTTTGCCCCGCGCCTTGGCGAAGGGGCCGCGAAACAGCCTGGCTTTAGCGATACGGCGCTCTCGCGCTTTGCGCGCATGGTCCTCTGGCGCTGCGGCTTTTGGTCGGGGCTTCGCCTTCGCCGCTGTTCGCGGCGGGGGCTGCCGGGTGGATTCCGGTTGGGCGGGCGAGATATCGGCGGTTTTGATCGGTTCTTTGGCGGGGCGCGGCTGTGGCCTGGGGGCCGTTTTGGGCGCCGCCGCAATTTCCGGGCGCCGCGCAGTCGCCTGCGTCGGGGCTTCCGGCGGGCGCGCAGGCTCGGCCGCTTGCGCTTGCTCCGGATCTGGCTTCGGCGGCTCGGCGAGCGCAACGGCCAGCTCCGCCAGAGTCTTCGCTTTTAGAATTAATTTTGACGCGCGTTTGGCTTCGGCTGAGGCCCGTTTCCGTTCAGCCAACTCCGCGACCCGTTTTTCTTTCAGAATTGCGGTCGACTCGGCAATCTCAGCCCGAAGCGCCTCTTTTTCTCGATGCGACGCCGCTTTGGTGCGACGGGCGCTCAGTCGGCGTTCGGCAATCAGCTTGAGATCCCGCTTCGCAGCGCGTCTGGCGTCATGAAACAGGCGCATCATCGCACGCAACTGCGCATGGCTCCTGGCCGCCGCTTGTGGACGGCCGGGATGCGACAGCAGCGCCGGGGTCGGCTCGCGCGCGACGCGTTGAAACGCGGCGGTTAGTTGGGCAAGCCGCGCCTTTGAGACAGCCAGGCGAGACTCTGCATTGGCGATATCGCGGCGCATCGCCGCCACGCGCTCATCGGCGCTGGCCAGCCAATCTTCCCGCGCCACGATCAACTCGCCAAGTTCGCGGATGCGCGTCGTCAGCGCTTCGCCTTCGGCTTTCAGCTCATCGGCGTTGCGGCGCGCGCGCGTCGCCTCGCGTTTGGCCGCCGCCGCCGCCGCCGCGGCCGTCGCTTGGGCCTCCAGCGCCACGGTTCGTTCGCCCGGCGCTTCGGCGACGGCGACGCTGACGGCGAAGCTCAGGGTGATCAAACACAGCGCGGCGATGGCTGCGCGGCCGCTTATCGGGGCGGCCGCGCGTTCATCGTCCAGATCTTCCCACGCATCATACGGGTCGGCCGTCTGCTCAGATCTCGCAGATGTGGTCATCCATCGCCTCATTCAGCGCGCCGCAGGGCGCGCCGGCCCCTTATGCGCTTTGTAGCAGCGAACCGCCGGTCATCTCCTCGGGCGTCGGGGCGTCGAGCAGCTCCAACAGGGTGGGGGCGACGTCCGCCAGACGGCCGCCATCCACCAGGCGCAGGCTTGGCGCGTGCGGGCGGGCGTCGATCAAGGCGATGGGCACGCGATTGAGCGTATGTGCGGTGTGTGGTCCGCCTGTCGCGGGATCGACCATCATCTCGCAATTGCCGTGATCAGCCGTCACCAACATCGCGCCGCCGACGCGCTCGACGGCCGCAATCGCCGCGCCCAACTCCTTGTCCACCGCCTCGACGGCCTTCGCCGCCGCGGCCACATCGCCCGTATGCCCGACCATGTCCGGGTTCGCGAAATTCACAACGATCAGATCATACGCGCCTGAATCGATCGCTTTGGTTAACGCGGCGCCAACTTCGGCCGCCGCCATCTCTGGCGCTAAATCATAGGTGGCGACCTTTGGGCTCGGCGCCATATGGCGCTCTTCGCCCGCGTAGGGCGCCTCTTCGCCGCCGTTAAAAAAGAAGGTTACATGCGGATATTTTTCGGTTTCAGCGAGCCGGAACTGCGTTTTGCCCAGGCTGGCCACCCAGGCGCCGAGGCCGTTCACAATCGTCTCGGATGGGAACAGCACATCCATCCACGCGTCGATTGCCGCGGAGTAAGAGACCATGCCGAGCGCCGCGGAGAACTCGATTTTCGCGCCTCGGTCGAAACCGTCAAAGCCGGGCTCCAGCAGAGCATGCAGGATTTCGCGCGCGCGGTCGGCGCGGAAGTTGGCCATGAACAGGCCGTCGCCTGCGGTTGGACCGGCATAGGAGCCGATGACGGCGGGGGCGATAAACTCGTCGGTTTCGCCTCGGTCATAGGCGGCCTTGATTGCGGCTTCTGGGCTCTCCACCCGATCGCCGTCTCCAAACGCGACTGCGCGATAGGCGCGCGCCACCCGGTCCCAGCGCTTGTCCCGGTCCATCGCGAAGTAGCGGCCGGCGACGGTCGCAATTTCAATGTTTTCCGCATCGCCGAGTTCTTCGCGCAGTGCGGCGATCGCCTCTAGCGCGCTTTTGGGCGCGGTGTCTCGCCCATCAAGGAACAGATGCAGCTTAACCGGAGCGCCGGCAGCCGCGCAGATTTTCGCAGTTGCCGCAATGTGCCGGTGATGCGCGTGGACGCCGCCGGCGGAGCAGAGCCCGGCGATATGAACGGCGCCGCCCGCCGCTTTGACTTTTGCGATGAAGGCGCCGAGCGACGCCGCGTCGGCATAAGCGCCGGATTGAATGGCGCGGTCAATTTTGGGCAGGTCCATCCACACCACACGGCCGGCGCCAAGATTCATATGGCCGACTTCCGAATTGCCCATCTGGCGTTCCGGCAGGCCGACATCAGGGCCGCAAGTCGCCAGCGTCGCTGTCGCCCGGTTGGCCATCATCCGATCAAAATGAGGCGTGGCGCCGAGCGCCGTTGCGTCCGCTGGCCCGCCATCGCCGAGGCCCCAGCCATCCAAAATGCATAAAACGACGGTGGTGCGGGCGTCGGTCATTACTTGTTTCCTCTCCTACGCTGCTCGGCGCGACGGGCTCGAACTGTCCGGCGCGCCGGTCCTAACGCCGCCAGCTACGCGGGTCTAGGGTGGGAACTCATAAATCTGGCCGTCGCCAGCCCGTCACACGCGCTTATGGGGCAGGAAGCGGCGCGACGGCGGTGTGGCTCTACCGGCGAGCGCCGCTGACGCACCCCAAAAGCCGCCTGCCGGACGCTGGCTCGGCCAGATTTATGAGTTCGCACCCTAGGCTGTAAACTCATAAATGGGATTCACTTTTGCGGTGAATTTTGATTCAAGCACCCAAAGGAGGAGCTTGAAT
>JALEGB010000079.1 GCA_022760355.1 Neomegalonema sp. | reverse complement strand
TAGGCTTGACGGTGAGCCACACCGCCTGCGCCTCGATATTCTAGCCGACAAGCCCCTAAACCGGGCTGACGGCCTCTGATGAAGGGGTTTCGACCCTCAGGTCAGGTTTTCAGGGGCGCGTAGAGCGAGACGTCAGTCGTTTGGGCCGGTTTGCCGTTGCCGATCATCAATTTTCACGCGCGCAGTTCTGAAAAGCATCGTGTTGACCCTCGGATTTGAGCAGCAGTTCGGTCAGGATATGCGTGTAGCATCGACGGCTATTCGCCGCGCGTTACTCTCCGCGGGTCTGTCAGATGAAAGAGCATCGGATGGTGGCCAGCTCCGGTCGTCGACATGTTCGCGCCGAGGGCGCACACCTTAACTTTGCCGAACGATATAGGCGCGCGGCCGAATACTCTGATTGAGCTCTCTTTGTTCCAGAGCGTGCGCGATCCAGCCGCAGGCTCTTCCGGTGGCGAAAAGTGTGCTTGCGGATCCTGACTTCAGATCGAAGGCCAACTCAAAAGCCGCCAATGCAAAGTCAATGTTTGGGTGCTCGTCCGTTTTCTCAAGCACCTCATCCGCGAGCCGTGAAACTCGATCAGGAATGGGCAGGACGCGCAGAAGTTCTCTGCTTCTGGGGTCGCCGTCGGGGTACAGGCGGTGCCCAAAACCGGGCGGCGTTCCTGATCCTCGCCGATCGATTGACTTTCTCCCCCTCTGATGCCGCTCAATCCATTCCCGGCATACGATCGGCAGGCGCCCATGGCCGCTGCCGGAAAAAGTCGCCAGAGCTGCGGTGAGGGCCGCGGCAAGCGAGGCGCCGGTCGAGATGGCGATGCGCGCCGCATAGGTCGACGGATTAAGTTCATGATCGGCGCACAGCACCAACGCCTGGCGCAAGATGTCCAACGCCTCATTCGGCACAGCCAGGGCATGAGCAAGTTGCTGTTCCACCGCGTCACCGACGTTCGCCGCCGCGCCGCACGCGGCGTTAACCAAGGCTCGGAGAATATCACTCACATCCTGGGTCTCGCGATCATCCGAGGTTGTCGCTTGATGCGCCATGGCGGCAAGCATCCGATCAATCCCGTCGATGGATTGGGATGGCGGCGCTTCGACCCTCTTCTCTGAAGGCGACGCGCCGCACAGCAAGTTCGCCATCTCGTCAAATGTTGCGGTTCGGGACAACATGATCGCGTCCTGGCCGCGATAGCATAGCTTGCCATCTACAATCGTAGAAATGGATGAGGGCAAACTTGGCTCCCCCCAGTCCAACGTGGATGTTGCGACATCCTTGCGCGCGCGAGGGCGTCTCTGGCGCGAGAGCAGCGCAGCGATATCGCGACGATCATAGAGGCTGCGACGTCCATCATTCGGATCGGCGCCCGCGCGGACAAGACCTCGGCTGACATAAGCATAGAGCGTCGCTTGAGAGATCCCAGTGGCGCGACAGGCCTCCTCGGCTGTCACCGTAAGTTCAGCGATGTCATTTGGATTTTTCATATTGATTATATTGATCAAGATTTTTGTTTCGCCAAGGTGCGCCTAAGGTCTGTCGACCCAGAGGCTGCGAGAGATCAAATGCGGGAAGAGATCCAAGGAGACCTGTTTAGCGGGGACATTTCTGCGTGCGCCGACCTTTCCCATGAGCAAGTCGGCGCCTCCGCCTATGGGCCCGTGAGCGAACTCGCATATGAAGCGGTCGCCTCAGCGGCGTTGGCGACCCAGCGATTATGCTATGAACTCTTCCAGCAACATCCTCGCGCCGTAGTCGACAAAGAGCTCGTCGATTTGTGGTGCGGCGCCAGTTTCGTCCCGGATGGTTGGCGCTTGCCGCCCAAGTGGGACCCGTTGTCTGGCGATTATAGAACGGCGGACGGATGGATACGACTGCATTGCAACGCCCCGCATCATCGAACGGCTGCTCTGCTTGTCTTGGGCAGCGCAAACACGACTGAGAAAGCACAATCCGCCGCGCTTTCTTGGCGTGCGCACGATCTCGAAAATGCGATTGTCGCGGCTGGAGGCTGCGCAGCGGAACTATTGAGCGTAAGCCAATGGCGAACGCATACGCAGGGCAAAGCTGTCGCCGCAGAGCCGATAGTCGCCTGGACCACTTCCGACAAGGCCGCCTCAAGCTGGCGGCCCAGGAGCCTGACCCGCCCGCTGTCGGGACTGCGCGTGCTTGACCTGACCCGCATCATTGCAGGCCCCGTGGCGACACGGTTTTTGGCGAGCCTGGGCGCCGATGTTCTTCGGATCGACCCTCCGGGGTGGGAAGAAGGTGCAAACGAAATTGAGATGACCGTCGGCAAAACCTGTGCTGAATTGGACCTGAAACATGCGCAAGGGCGCGATGTGTTCGTCGATCTGCTGCAATCCGCACATGTTGTCGTTGATGGTTACAGGCGGGACGCGCTCACCGGTTTGGGGTTTGGTTCGGATAGGCTCGCGGAGCTGAACCCGGCGCTGATCTCGGTCGGGCTGACCGCCTATGGATGGACAGGGCCGTGGCGCAACCGCCGCGGCTTTGACAGCCTCGTCCAACGCAGCACCGGGCTTGCGGTCGCCGGCGAAAGCACTGTTTTTGATCTTCCCTATCAGGCGTTGGACCATGCGACCGGGTATTTGATGGCGGCCGCGGCGATTGAGGCCTTGAGACGCCATCTCGCCGACAACACAGTCTCGCATGCGCGCCTGTCACTCGCTCGTCAGGCGATGATGCTGCTTGGCGCGGGCGTTGACGCCAGCATCGTTCCTCGTGGGAGGACGGCTGATCGCGAAGCCGCAGCCCGTCAACGGGGCCAGAAAGAAGAAACAAGTTGGGGAGGCGGTTGGCGTTGTCCATTGCCCTATCAATTTGAGGGCATGGCGTTGGGGTGGTCAAAGCCTGCACATAAACTGCGAAGTGAGCTTCCTCGCTGGTCAAACAAAGAGGAGTTCGCATGAGAACCCATATCTCGGCCTCAATTTATCGAGGCGGCACCTCAAACGCCGTCTTCTTCAAGGCAAGTGATCTGCCTGAGAATAGGAGCCTTTGGGCCGACATATTTCTGCACATCATGGGGAGCCCAGACATCTATGGGCGACAACTTGATGGCCTCGGAGGAGGCCTCTCGTCCCTTTCGAAGGTCGTTGTGGTCTCGCCTAGCGATCGAGAGGGCGCTGATCTCGACTACATGTTCTTTCAGATCTCGGTCGATCGACCGATCGTCGATGAGGGAGCTATGTGCGGCAACATGGCCGCCTCAGTAGGTCCATTCGCAGTTGAACATGACCTCATTGGCGCACCGGCCGATGGACCGGTTCAATTTCGGGTGCGCAACACCAATACAAACAAACTGTTCGAGGTGGAATTCGACATGTCGGCGGGGCAGGTCGTCGAAACCGGTGAGTTTTCAATACCAGGCGTTTCTGGGACCGGTGCGCGGATTGGTCTGCGTTTTCTCGATCCCGCCGGTTCTAGGTCGAAGGCGCTTTTACCGACTGGGCAAGCGATCGATCGGCTTTCGCTGGCCTCTGGGGAAACGGTTGAAGCGAGCTTGGTCGACGCCACAAATCCGGTCGTGTTCATGCGCGCCGACGCATTTGGTTTGAAGGGCGATGAGCCCGTTGATGCGATAGAAAGCGACCGGGATCTTATGCAGAAGCTGGAGGAGCTCCGCCGGGCGGGGTCCGTTGCGATGGGATTGTCCGATGATCTGCGCACGGCAAAGCATGCAAACCCAAAGATCGCCCTTGTTGCGTCGCCCAGGGAGTTTGTCGCGAGCAACGGCCAAACATTTGAACAGAGCGACATGGACGCCAGCATTCGCATGCTCTCAATGGAAAAGGTGCATCGCGCCGTGACGCTGACGGGCGGGATGTGCTTGGCCGCTGCGCTTTCGTTGCCGGAGTTTGTGCTCTCAACCGACTGTTCGAGCAAAGATGTGATCCGCATCGCCCATCCCGCAGGCGTCTTTCCGGTGATCGTCGACGGCGACTTTGCTGGTCATCCCGAGGTCAGGTCGCTGACGTGCTATCGAACACAACGACGCCTCATGGAGGGCTCCGTACCTGTTCCCAACCACCTATTGAGGAGGAGCCATTGACATCGCTGGCGACAACTGACCTGCATGACGCCTTTCCAAATGACCTGCATCAATGCCAGTTGCAGTTCAAAGACTTCGGCAAGAAAGCCCAGTTCTCCGGCCGCATTCGCACCATTGTAACGATGCATGATACCAAGCTCGCACAATCGCTGTTTCGGGAGCCGGGAAATGGCCAGGTCGTCGTGATCGACTGCGGAGGGTCGCTAAGGACCGCCATGCTGGGCGACATCAATGCTGAAATTCTGCGCAAAAATGGTTGGGCGGGAGTGATCATCAATGGCGCCGTGCGCGATTCTGCAGCGCTTGCCAAGATTGACATTGGGATCAAAGCGCTTGGCGTGACCAGCATCAGAAGCGCGAAGAACGCAATAGGCGCAACCGATGTACCCGTCGCATTTGGTGAAGTACTGTTTACGCCAGGGCTGTTTGTCTATTGCGATAGCGACGCGGTGTTGGTCAGCGCCAAAGATCTTTCGAGCCTTGGCGCTGGTTGATAGCATTTCGCTTCGCGAACAGCTGCCGCCCTGAAATGTCGGGAAAGCTTCGCGCTTTCTGACGAAAGCGCTGTGGCACCGCTGAGAGACAAGAGAACCCAGGGGGCTCTCGCTATTCGCTTCGCGAACAGCTGCCGCCCTGAAATGTCGGGAAAGCTTCGCGCTTTCTGACGAAAGCGCTGTGGTGCCGCTGAGAGGACTCGAACCTCCGACCCCATCATTACGAATGACGTGCTCTACCAGCTGAGCTACAGCGGCTTGCTTTCGGCGAGGAGCCCCGCCGAAAGAGAGAGGTTGTTTACCCGCGGATGCGCCTGAGGTCTAGGCGATTATTGCGGTTTGAGTAGTGTCACAACAAACTCGTTGTGACCAACGCGCCGCCATTGGCGTTCGGAAGCGCTTTGGCGTTGCCCGGCTCGAGAACCATTCCAGCACTGCGCGCCGGCGCTGGGCCAGCGAGAGCCGCAGGCGTCGCGGCGCCGTTTGCGGCAGGGGCCGGGGAGATGTGCTCAACCATCCGCCATTCCATCGTGTCGAACGCATCACAGCGGCCACAGCTATGACGCCAGGTCGGCGATGGCGAGCCGCATGCGGAGCAGGTCCATTGCGCGCGTCGCGGCGCGGTTGCGGCGCGCTCCAGCCAAACGCGGATGGTCGCCTCATCGCCGCCTTGCGCTTCTTCAACCGCGGCCATCAGAGCGCAAGCGCGCGCCGATACGCCCTCGGCGGGCAAATCGCCAAGCGCTGAACGCGCAGCTTCGGGATCATCCGCGGCCAGAGCAAGCTCAGCCTTGGTTTCGCGCGTCTCGCGATGCTCCGGATGGACGTCAAACAGCTGTTGAAAGCGCGCCAAACGGATCTTCGGCGTCTCGTTCGGGTCAAGCGCCGCAAAGGCCTCAGCCAGCGCGGGATGGGGCGAACTGCGCCAAGCGCGAATGATAATCCGGCTTGCGCCATGCGCATCGCCTCGGGTCTGCAACAATTTCGCCGCCATCGCCGCTGCGGGCGTCAGGCCAGGGGCGGATTTCAACGCCGAACGGGCCGCATCCAACGCCGCATTGTCGTCTCCCAGCATCTCAGCCTGCTGCGCCTCGGAGACATACAGCACCGCGCGACGACGCTGCTCAACATCCTTCGTCAACCGACCAGCGCGCAGCGCCGCCTTCAGCGTTTTGCGCGCCGCCGCCCAGTCGCCCTTGCGCAGCTGCAGATCAAACATGGCGTCGATCACCTGCGGCTCCTTCGGCTTCAGCGCATGTGCGCGTTCAGCGAGGCGGAGCGCGCGCTCCGGCATCTTCTCACGCAGCGCCTGACCGAGCAGACCGACCAACCCGATAAAGGCGGTCTCCTTATCCTCGGACATCGCCTCGTAATATTTTTCAGCCTCTTTTTCGCGCCCGGAAAGACGAGCTGCTTGAGCATTGATGATCCGGGTCAAGTCCGGCTCATCCAAAATTTGCTCAGCCTTCAGCGCCGCCTTACGCGCCCGCTCGCCATCGCCCTCCGCCAAGGCGACCAACGCCTGGCTCAGCGCACTGACGCCGCGCCGCCGACGCTTTGCGGCGTAGTGCGGCGCAAACGCCATGAACCAGCGCGCGCCCCGCAGGGTCACGACCGTCGCCAACGCCAACAGGGCGATCACGATCAGCAGCATCAGCAGATTCTGATCCGTGATCATGATCTCAGTCTGAAAGACCGGCAGGGTGATGAATTTAAAGCCGCTCGCAGTGACGAAGCGGCTGACCGCATAGCCAACCCCAACCACGGCCGCGATCGCCAAAGAGATACGAAGTACTAGGGACCACATCGCCTGGTCGCTCCCTTCTAGAGGTCGTTCCGCTCGTCCTGCTTATTCGACGACGCTGGTTGCGCCGTCGAACAGCTTCTTCCGATAGGCTTCAAGAGCCGCCTCGCCATCCACACGCGCTTCCGCCGCGGCCAGCCAAGCTTTCATTGCGGCCACGCCCGCATCCGCATGATCCGTCGTCGCCGCAATGCGCACAGCGCTCGCAAACAGCGGCGCGGCGCGGCCAACACCCCAGTTCGATCCCGGCGCGGCCATGGCGCGGACCGTCGCGACTGCGCCGGCGACATCGCCCTTTTCAATCCGAGCTTGCGCGCGGCTGAGATAGCCGTCCGGCGTCAGCCCCGCCTGCGGGCTGGTGCTGCGGGTTACGAACAAACCGCCCAGACGCCCAAACAGTCCGCCCTTCTTCGCTTCTGCGTCGGCAATCGCCAATAGCGCCAGCCGGCTCGCGTCGTCAAAGCTCGCCGCCAGCTCGGCCCGGCTCTTCATCCCGGTAACCGCCGCAGTTCGAAGCGCCGCAGGGG
This sequence comes from Neomegalonema sp., assembly GCA_022760355.1. Taxonomy (GTDB): domain Bacteria; phylum Pseudomonadota; class Alphaproteobacteria; order Rhodobacterales; family Rhodobacteraceae; genus JALEGB01. The sequence goes on along the minus strand of JALEGB010000079.1, from coordinate 8,947 downwards.
CCTCGGCGCCCGCGCTCTTCTCAAGCTGAGACAACGCATCCGCAAACGGCGCGTCGCGAGTCATCGCCATCGAAACGAACGCGAAGTCCGCTGCGACAGCGGATGCGCCGCGCAGTTTAGCCGGCGCGGCTCTTTCGAGCGCATCGAGGCGTTTGGCCTGGGCCTTCAGCGCCGAATCATTTTCTTTTTGCAGACCCAAGATGGAGGAGGCCGTCTTCGCGCGCTCGGCGTCAACGCTGGCCAGCGCCTTCATCGCCTCGGCCCGCTCAGCAGCCGCCGCCTCGAGCGTGGCGACCTTCGCCTCACGCGCAGTCGCGGCCGCTGTAATTTTTTCCAGCATCGCGCCGCGCTCAGCGGCGGCGCTCTCAAGCGCTTTCAGCTTCTCCGACCGCTCGCTCGCGCCCGTCGCCAGCACTTTCAGCTGATCATCCCGCTTCGCAGCCCCGGCCTGCAGCGCGCCAAGTTTTGAACCGCCCTCTGTCAGCACAGTCTGCAGCGTTTTGATTTTATCCGAGTGATCGGCAAGCTTGGCGTCAATTGTCTTCAGCTGCTCCGGATCCAGGGCGGCCGTGGCCGGCTTGGCCTCCGCAACCGCTTTCTTGACCGCAGCCAATTCGGACGCCAGCGCGCCAAGCCGTGTTCCCATCGATGCGGTTTTGTCACCCTCAGCGCCGGTCGGCGCCCCGGTGAGCGCCGCCGCTTTGAACGCCGCGAGATCCGCGTTCGCCTTTTTCAACTCCGCATCGAGCGCTTCGAGCTTCGCCGCGAGAGCTGCGCGCGCCTTCGCCTCGGCCTCAATCCGATCCAGCGCCGCTTTGCGTTCGGAGCTTGAGCTGAGCAGGGCTCCGGCGGCTTTGTCGGCGCTGTCCGCCACGGCGCCAAGGCGCTTTTCGACAGCAGCCAGGCGCGGGCTCAGATCCGGAACGTCGGCGCTCGGCCGCATAAGCTCGCCGCCGATCAACATGACCAGGCTGCCTGCAACCGCTCCAAAGGCCGCGTAGTAAAGCGGTTTGCCATGCTGCTCGCCGCCCGCGGCGGTCGAGGTCGCGGCGGAGGATGGTTTGGCGCCGCCATCATTTGCGCTCGACTTCGGTGCGCTATCGGATTTCGCCGCCGAAGCTCGGGCGGCGGCGACCTTGATGGCGGCCTCCGTCGCCGGCGACGCCGTCGGTTTCGCCGCCCCAGCCGACGCTTTGGCGGCTTCGGCTGGCGCAGCGGCCGGCGCGTCAGCCGGTTTCGCCGCTGTCGTCTTTGTGTCGGCAGTCTTGGCCTCGCCAGTCTTCACCTCGGCGGTCTTGGCTTCGGCGGTCTTGGCCTCGGCGGTCTTGGCCTCAGTCGCTTTCGCGTTGGCCGGCGCGGCGTCCGGCGCCTTAGCTGCGCTTGTTTGCGCCGCAGCCTTCGCCTCCGCCGCAGCTGGCTTGCTCTCAGCTGGCTTGCCCTCAGCCGACGTCGCGCCAACCGGTTTGGCGCCGACTGGTTTGGCGGCTTCCGGCTTCACGCTCTCCGTCGACGCGCCAGGCGCCGCGCCTTTGGCGCCCGGCTTGCCGTCAGCCGGTACAATTTCCGCGTCGGTCGCCGCGGCTTTTTTCGCGGCCGCGGCGGCTGCGCGCCGGCCATTCTGACCGCCTCTAGTCTGCTTGCTCATGGTCGCATACCCGCACTTGCGTTCGCGTCGCGCGACACCCGATCGGGCCGCGCGCCTTCTAAAACAGCTCGCTCCGAACAAGAGGGCCATTCGTTAATAAATATTTTCAAAATGCGGCAACGCGAGCTTCCGCGCGCTTTTTTAACCCTTCTGGCGGTTTTTATAGAACCAGCGCTGCAATTGATCCAGCAGCGCCGCTTCGTTCGGGCGATCCGCAATCCGGACAGAGCGCGCCGGCGGGGCCTGCAGCGGCGCCGCGGCGCGCGGGCTCATCGCGAAGATTTCGGGCGCGCCGCAGCCAATCCGAACCAATTCCTCGGCGAAAATCTCGGAGATCCGCCGCGAATGAACCAAAGCGGCGCAAGAACCGCCCAGCGCAGCGATCGCTTCGGCGGATAGCGGCGCATTCCGCCGGGCCGCGTATAAGATGCGCTCTCGCACCTCCAGCCCGCCGCCAGCTGTCAGGCGCCGAGCGACATGCTCGCCTCTGATGTGGAGCACAGCGCCTTTGGCCGGGTCCAACGCTCCGAGCGCCCGCTCGAGATCGGCGGCGTCTCCCCCGGCTGAAATCGGCGTCGCATATCCCTGCGCCGCCGCACGCGCGCTTGTCGCGTCGCCAACGCAATAGGCCGGCCCGAGGAGCAGCGCATGCTGGAATACTGGCGGGCCGGCCGCTGCGTCTTTCGCAGCGAAGAACGCAGCCGCGCCGCTGGTGAAGACAGTCGCCTGCACCCCGATCAAATCCGGCGGCGTCAGCCGCCCCGTCCGCTCATAACGCAAAAGCGGCGAGATAATGGGGCGCAGGCCAATCCGAACGCACTTCGCCGCGGTGCGACGCGCCTCCTCGAAAGGTCGAAAGATTAATACAGCCGGCGGCCCCGCCGCATCGCCGTCGCCCATGCCGCTCCTCCAACGCGCCGCCGTTAAGACTTGGCGCGCGCTTGTTTCCCTTCAGCTTCCGCCATCATAGCGCACGCGGCTTTGCAAGCAGCTTCGGGCGGCATAATGTCCCCGCCGCAGGGCCCCGTCCACGGGCCAGGGAATGGAGACCGCCGATTACTTCTCTGACCAGCCCCCCGCCGCTGACGATTCTCGGCGTCGAATCAACCTGCGATGAAACCGCCATCGCGCTTGTGCGCGGGCGCCCCGCCCAAGGCGGCGCAACCGATGGGGAGATCCTTGCGAATATTGTGATGGGGCAGGCGGAGCTGCATCAAGCCTATGGCGGCGTCGTGCCGGAAATCGCCGCCCGCGCCCATGTCGAGCGGCTGGATGTTGCGATGAAGCTGGCGCTTGAGCAGGCGGATCTTACTCTGGACGCGGTGGACGCCGTCGCCGTCGCCGCTGGTCCTGGGCTCATCGGCGGGGTTTCTGCTGGTCTGGTCTTCGCCAAAGCGGTGGCGGCGGCGCGCGGCGCGCCCTTTTTCGCGATCAATCACCTGGAAGCGCATGCGCTGAGCCCGCGACTCGCGGCGGAGCCCGATGGACCTGCCGCCTTTCCTTTTCTCCTACTGCTCGCCTCAGGGGGCCATTGCCAGCTGATCGCGGTGTTGGGCCATGGCCGCTATAAGCGGTTGGGCGGCACTATTGACGATTCCCCTGGCGAAGCGTTTGACAAAATCGGCCAACATCTCGGGCTTCCCTTTCCGGGCGGCCCCCATGTCGAACGCGCGGCGGCGGCGGGCGATCCAAACCGTTTCGCCCTGCCCCGCCCGCTGAGCGACCGCCCAGGCTGCGACATGTCCTTCTCAGGCCTCAAAACGGCGCTGCGGCTGGAGGCGGACAAGCTCATCGCCGCGCAGGGCGGGCTTCGAGAACAGGATGTCGCAGATCTCTGCGCGTCATTTCAGCTCGCCGTCTGCGACTCCCTGGCGCAAAAAACGGCGCGCGCCGCGACGATGTTCGCCGAATTGAGCGAGGGGCGCCCCGCCTGCCTCGCCGTCGCCGGCGGAGTGGCGGCAAACCAAACGCTGCGGACCCGCCTGCGGAACGTCGCCGCCGAAGCTGGATTAACTTTCGCCGCGCCGCCGCTGTCGATATGCACGGACAATGGCGCGATGATCGCGTGGGCGGCGATGGAGCGGCGCGCCGCCGGCGGTTGCCCCGACGAGCTCGCCGCCGCGGCGCGCGCGCGTTGGCCGCTTGACCCGGACGCCGCCCCGATGCTCGGAAGCGGCAAGCATGGCGCAAAGGCCTGAAGGCCCGCCCCCCTGAAGGCCCCGTACAGAGAGGAATTGAAAATGCTATTCGCAGTAATCTGTCAGGACAAAGCTGGCGCGGAAGACGTGCGCAAAGCCAACCGCGACGCGCATGTCGCCTATCTCAAAGAAAGCCCGGTGGTTTTCGCGGGTCCTTTTATTACAGATGACGGCTCGGTCATGACGGGATCGCTCATCGTGCTCGAATTTGACAATCGCAGCGACGCCGAAGCTTGGGCCGCAGCGGACCCTTACGCCAAAGCGGATTTGTTCGCGTCGGTCGAAATCCGCGCGTGGAAAAAGGTGCTCGGCTAATCACATGGCGTACTGGTTGTTCAAATCTGAACCCGAAACGTTCAGCTGGGATGATTTGGTCAGCAAGGGAGAGGCTGGCGAGGAATGGGACGGCGTTCGCAATCACCAGGCGAAAAACAACATGCTGAAGATGGCGGTTGGCGATCGCGGCTTTTTCTATCACTCAGTCAATGAAAAGCGGATTGTCGGCGTGGTGGAAGTCATCGCCCAAGCCCATCCGGACAGCACCGATGCGACCGGTAGATGGATGTGCGTCGACATCCGCGCGGTTGGCCCCGTCGCGACGCCTTTCACGCTCGCCGACGCCAAGGCGGATGAGCGGCTGGCGGAAATGATTTTGGTGAATAATTCACGCCTGTCGGTTCAACCGGTCGCCGAAAAAGAATGGGCGGTTATTTGCGAGCTAGCGGGGTTTGACGCCGCAACCACTTGAGCTTTCGGCTGAGCCGGCTGCGCCGGCCAAACGCATACGCAGTTTGGCTCGGCGCCTCGCCAAGCCCTTGCGCTAATTTGGGAGCTGTATGGCACGACTTTAACAAGATCGCGCCGCTATCAGTGAAATTTTCGCAAAGCATGGTGCGCGCTACCGCATCTATATTGCGCCGCGCTATGCGAAAGCACTATAGCTGGTCAATAAGAAACCAGCGGCGGTCGTACGCCGCGCAATGACACGTCTGGGAGGATGGCAATGGCGGACCAAGAACTCTATCCGGTTCCGGCCGAAATCGCGGCGTCAGCGCATGCGGACGACGCTAAATATCGCGAAATGTACCAAGCTTCGGTCGAAAATCCCGAAGCATTCTGGGGCGAGCATGGCAAGCGGCTCGACTGGATTAAGCCGTATACCAAAGTAAAAAATACGTCGTTCGACTATCATAACGTATCAATTAAGTGGTTTGAGGATGGCGAACTTAACGTTTGCGCCAACTGCGTTGACCGCCATGTCGAAACCCGTGGCGATGAAGTTGCGCTGATCTGGGAAAGTGATGATCCGGCAATCTCGGAGAACATCACCTATCGTCAGTTGTATGACCGGGTCCGGCGTACGGCGAACGTACTGAAAAAGCTTGGCGTCTCCAAGGGCGATCGGGTCATTCTGTATTTGCCGATGATCCCGGAAGCCGCCTACGCGATGCTGGCGTGCGCGCGGATCGGCGCTGTGCACTCGATCGTCTTTGGCGGCTTCTCCCCGGATGCGCTGGCGGACAGGGTCAATGATTGCGGCGCCAAACTGATTATCACCGCCGATGAAGGCTTGCGCGGCGGCCGTCCCGTGCCTCTTAAGGCCAATGCGGACAAAGCGCTTGAGAAGTGCGACCCGTCGGTGAAATGCCTGATGGTCCACCGCACCGGCGGTTCGGTGAACTTCGTCCATGGCCGCGATTATTGGCTGCATCAAATGATGCCGGAAGTCGATATCGAGTGCCCGCCAGAGCCAATGAACGCGGAAGATCCGCTGTTCATCCTCTACACCTCCGGCAGCACCGGCAAACCAAAGGGCGTCCTGCACAGCTCCGGCGGCTATCTCCTCTACGCGTCGATGACCCACCAATATGTCTTCGACTACAAGCCTGGCGATGTGTACTGGTGCACCGCGGATGTCGGCTGGGTCACCGGCCACAGCTATATCGTCTACGGGCCGCTCGCGAACGGCGCCACGTCGCTGATGTTTGAAGGCGTCCCAACCTACCCGAGCCCAGCTCGGTTCTGGGAAGTCTGCGAAAAGCACAAGGTCAACATCTTCTACACCGCCCCCACCGCAATCCGGTCCCTGATGGGCGCTGGCAAGGAGCATGTTGAGCGCTGCGATCTGTCGAGCCTGCGCGTGCTCGGCTCGGTGGGCGAGCCGATCAACCCGGAGGCGTGGCGCTGGTATAATGACGTGGTCGGCAAGGGCGCCTGCCCGATCGTCGACACCTGGTGGCAGACCGAAACCGGCGGCATTCTGATCACGCCGCTGCCGGGCGCAACCGCGCTTAAGCCAGGCTCAGCAACCCGCCCGTTCTTCGGCGTCCAGCCGGTCGTGCTGGATGCGTCCGGCAATGAGATCAACGAAGTCGCGTGCGAAGGCGTGCTATGCATCAAGGATAGCTGGCCAGGCCAAATGCGCACCGTTTACGGCGATCATGACCGGTTCGTTTCGACCTACTTCGAGCACTATAAAGGCTACTATTTCAGCGGCGACGGCTGCCGCCGGGATGCGGACGGCTATTATTGGATCACCGGCCGGGTTGATGACGTGATTAACGTCTCTGGCCACCGGATGGGCACCGCCGAAGTCGAATCTGCGCTCGTTGCGCACCCGAAGGTCTCGGAAGCCGCCGTTGTCGGTTACCCGCATGACATCAAAGGCCAAGGCATCTATTGCTACGTCACTCTGATGGACGGCGAAACACCGAGCGACGCGCTGAACAAAGAGCTGAAAGCATGGGTGCGGCAGGAAATTGGCCCGGTCGCTACGCCGGATCTGATCCAGTTCGCGTCAGGTCTGCCGAAAACGCGCTCGGGTAAGATCATGCGCCGGATCCTGCGCAAGATCGCCGAGAATGAGTATGGCGCGCTTGGCGACACCTCGACGCTGGCCGATCCGGGCGTTGTCGACAATCTGATCGAGCATCGGATGAACCGAAGCTAAGGCGGCGGTTCAAGCGCTGGTAGGCAAAATCAGGCCGCGGCCCTTCACTGGCGCCGCGGCCATTTTTGTTTTGCGCTCAAGTTTTTTCCTGACGGCCGGCTCAGTCGTTTCCCGCCCAAGTCTCGCGCCAATCCTCCGCCATGGCTGCTTCGGTCAGCGTCAGCCCAAGCGCGTAAACGCCGCGACAGCCAGGCGACGCGCGGATTATTGAGCGAGAGTGCGATGGACTGGTTCTTCAGCAATGTTGTCTTCTATATCGTCATTGGGCTGTTTGTCGGACTAAAACTGCTGAATATTATCAGTTTTTTCCGCTGGAACCCGTGGTTCTATTGGATCGGCGGCCTTGTCGTGATCGGCGCGTCAGCCGCGAGCGTGATCAACATCATCGACGAAAACAACGCGCGGCGAACAGCATTGGCCTCAGCGCCGCCAAAGGCGATCGCTATTGACGCCTTCGAAGCCGCCAAGCACATCCGCCCGGCGGGCGAAGTCGCCCTGATCGCGCCGCTCGCAACGCGCAAGCAAATACAGTTTGAGTCGGAAATTGCTTTTAAGGTGAAGCACGATGTCTGGGCCGCGCCGCTCACCCTCGCATCTGATCCAAACACCGCGTCGGTGGTCGTCATTGTTGCGGGCAAGGATTTGAAAGAGGCTCCCTTTCGCGCATGGCGCCAGCGGCGGCGTCTGGGATCTGACGCGGCCCCGATTCGAGGCGCAGTTGATAAATACCCGGCCGACAAGCTGTTAAGCGCGCTCGATGCGGCGATGGCGGCAAGCGGCGTTGCGCTGGCGAAAGATCCGATTCTGATCAAGCCGTTCCTTCGTGGAAGGGATCAGGAGCTTGCGCCAAGCTCAGTGCTGCTCAACGCAGGCGCGCCGGCGCTGTTTGGGTTTGCTGTGTTTCTCTACGGTTTCGCCCGGCGCTGGATGAAGCGCCGAGCCGCTCGTCGGGAGCCGATTTTGGGATAAGACCGATTTTTTGCGTAAATTTTTGAGCAAACTCCTGCTCAGCGGGCGCAGGCCAGTGCCTTTTCCCGCGCCATCGCTTACATTCACTCTCGCTGTAACGCATGGGGGGCGATGGGATTCGGCTACAGCGAGATAGGTGACTGTCGCAAACAACTCGAAATTCACGTCTGGCTCTGCGTCAGAAGCGACATTTTACCGGGCTCGACCTGCGCTGACCGCGCCGCTGGGAAAAAGGAGCTGTTGATGTCAGAGGCAACCGCAGAAAAAGGCGTCACGTCGGAGAAACAACCGCCGGCGTCCGCTCGGCCGAATGAGGATGAAATCAGAATCTGGGGCCACTCAACGATTCTCTATTGGTGGGTTGTCTGGCTATATGGCTATGTTTGCGCCGCGCTATCTTATTATGGCAAAGCACAGGTAACCGACGGCCTGGATGTCGCCGCGTCGTTCCACAGCAGCCCCTGGGTCGGATCATCATTTCTTCTTCTTGTTCTATTTATCATTATTTTTTCGGCGGTCCCTGTAAAAGGGTATCTCGTCCTAATTACGCTGCTATTTATCGTAGTTGTCTGGTTGCTGGCTGATGACATCGGGCTGCGCATCAAAGAGCTCTTTAATTACAAGCTGCCGCCGGTATATATGAGCTTTGGGTTCTACCTGATCATATCAACGGTCATATTATTCTTCTGGCTTGTCGCAGTGTTGATAATGGATCGCCTAAACTTCTGGCGTTTCACTCCGCGCGCGGCCGAACAAGTGAACTTCCACTATATCGATGACCAGAGCTTCTCGACCGTGTTGATGCAGGTCCGTGCGCGCCCGGTGGATTTCCTGCGTAAGATCCTGGGCCTTGGAATGACGCGGGATGTCGTTCTCAGCTTCAATACGGGCGGCAAGCAGGTCGAGTTCGCGATCCTGAACGCCTGGAACGTGGATAAGAAACTTAAAGAGATCCGGGCGATGAACGCGGCTGCAGGCGCCAAACAGTTCTAGAGCCGCCTCTGGGCGACCAGCCAAGCCCCCGCTGAGGGGGGCTCGGCTTCCACATCGTCGGCGCGGAGCGGTCAACGGCTTCGGGCTGACGACGACCAGATTTATGAGTTCGCACCCTAGGCTGTAAACTCATAAATGGGATTCACTTTTGCGGTGAATTTTGATTCAAGCACCCAAAGGAGGAGCTTGAAT
>JALEGB010000078.1 GCA_022760355.1 Neomegalonema sp. | reverse complement strand
TCCGCAAGCTTACGCTATTCGCTGCGCGAACAGCTGCCGCGCGATCGAAGTTCTACTTGGAAACGACGCCGCTTTTTGCTGCGCAAAAAGCTTGTGGTGGAGAGTGAAGGACAAAGTTCGAACTCGACGCCAGGAGCGCGACTGCGCGACCGCCCGAAAGGGCGCTCCCGCGGAGCCTGCGAACGAAGTGAGCTTGGCGCGAGCGAAATAATGCTGGGGCGTGGGGGATGACGGGCGCATGCGGGGGCGGTTGGGCGCGCACGCTCTGAGCGTCGCCAGCGGCGAAAATTGCCCTTTGCATTGCGGCGCGGACAGACGCAAGCTCCGCGTCATATCGTGGTATAGGCAGCAACGGGCCCCCAGCATGTCGATGGCGCCGCTTCATGGTGTTCGCGTTCTAGATCTGACAAACGTTTTAGCCGGCCCTTTTTGTTGCCATCAGCTTGCGCATTTAGGCGCCGAGGTCATCAAGGTTGAGGCGCCCGGCCGTGGCGACCTGGCGCGTCAGCTCGGCGCGGACGCTGAGCTGAATAGGCGCGGCATGGGCGTTTCTTTCCTGGCGCAAAATGCGGGAAAGAAATCCATCACTCTGAATCTGAAGCATGCGGGGGGCGTCGATGTTTTGAAACGTCTCGTGCGCGCGGCGGACGTTCTCGTCGAAAATTTTCGGCCGGGCGTAATGGCGCGCTTGGGGGTCGACGCGTCAGCCCTGCGTGAGGTCAACCCCCGGTTGATTTATTGCGCGATCTCGGGCTTCGGGCAGGAAGGGCCATGGGTTCATCGCCCGGCCTATGATCAGATCATTCAAGGCGCCGCCGGCGTCATGTCGATTACGGGCGATGCGCATAGCGCGCCGCTGCGGGCGGGGTATCCGGTCGCGGACACGGTTGGCGGCATGACGGCGGCCTTTGCGATTGCTGCGGCGTTGAACGCCGAGCCCCGCGGCGCGTTTATCGACGTCTCAATGCTCGAATCCGTGTTGGCGACGATGGGATGGGTCATTTCCAATCATTTGATCGCAGGGGTGGCGCCGAGCGCGCATGGAAATGAGAACATGACCTCGGCGCCGTCGGGCGCATTTGAAGCGGCGGACGGGCTGATCAATATCGCGGCGAATAAGGATGAGCAGTGGCGCTTGTTGGCGGAACATCTGGGGCGGGCCGATCTGCTGGCCAGGCCGGAGTTCGCGACGCGAGAGGATCGCAAGGCCAATCGTTTCGCTCTTAAAGCTGAGCTGGAGACCGTATTGCGGGAGAAGCCGGCGACGGTGTGGGAGGCGGAGCTGAACGCGATCGGGGTTCCCGCTGGGGCGGTGCTGACGGTGCCGGACGTGTTGAATGCGCCGCAAGTGTCCGATCGCGGTTTCATCGGCCGGTTTGAGGATGCGCCGGGCGTCGGGCGGGATATTCAGGTGGTTCGAACCGGCGTGAAAATCGACGGCGCAGCCCCGTCCGTTGCGGCGCCGCCGCCTGAGCTCGGGCGGGACACGGACGAAATCTTGCGCGGGCTGGGCTTGAGCGAGACTGAAATCAAAGGGCTAAAACAGGACGGCGCGGTATGAGTTCCGACGGATCGGATGTCCCTGAATGGTGGCGCACCTCGATCATCGATATGGCGCCGGGGCGGATCCGGCTGCGCGGCCATCCCATTGAGGAGCTTATCGGCGCGCTCAGCTTTTCGCAGATGATTTGGCTAATGCTGCGCGGCGATCCGCCGAGCGAAGGCCAGGCGCGTTTGTTGGAGCACGCCTTGGTGGCGGCGGTCGATCACGGCCCGCAGGCGCCGTCGATCGCCTGCGCGCGGATGGCGGTGACCTGTGGTTTGGGCTTGAACGGGGCCATGGCGTCGGCCGTGAATATGCTCGATGACGTCCATGGCGGCGCCGGGGAGCAAGCGGTGGAGCTGTATATGCGCATCGCTGAGGGGACGGCCGAGGGCGCTCCGCTGCTGGAGGCTGCCGGGCGAGCGGTTGATGCTTGGCGCGCGGAACGCTCGACCTTCATTCCCGGTTTTGGACATCGTTTTCATAAGCCGGAGGATCCGCGCGCGCCGAGATTGCTGGCGCTTGTGGACGCCGCCGCGGCTGAAGGCGTTTGCGCCGGGAGTTATGCGGAGATTGGCCGCGCCGTGCAGACCGTGCTTGTTGAACAGCTGGGCAAACCGGCGCCAATGAACATCGATGGGGCCACAGCGGTTATCTTCGCGGAGCTCGGGTTTGCGCCGCCGCTGGCGCGCGGGCTGTTCTGCCTTTCCCGGTCGGTTGGCGTGCTGGCGCATGCGTGGGAGCAAATGCAGCAGGGCGGCCGCAATAAAGGGCCGACCCCGCCGCATTATCGTTGGCGCTATGACGGGCCCAACCCGATCGATGAGGCGGGCCTTGAGAAAAACGACGTGGATTAGGGTCGAAACCCCTTTGGCAGACGCCGTCAGCCGAAGGGGTTTCGACCCTAGGCGCGCCGGTTCGATTTACGGCGTGTGTCGATGCTCAGCTGTGTGATTGGCGGTGGTGCGCAACGCTGGATGGGACCTTTGGGCGCCAGACAGGCTGAGCGGAATGTCGAAATTGAGCTGATAAGTTTCTGCAGCGGCGCGCAGGGCGGATGAGGTCAGGATATCGACTGCGATCTGAGAATCATCATGCAGAAGGATGATCTGGCTGTCAGACAGCGAAGCGCCAAGCTCTGCGGCGATGGCGTTGGAATCCATGCCGGAACGTCCGCCATATTCGCCGCCCTCATTTGACCATTGGATCGTCTCGAGGCCGAGCTTGCAGGTTTCGGCCCAGACTTTGGGCGACGCTGCGCCGCGTGGCGGGCGAAAATAGACCGGCTCGCCGCCCAATATGTCGGCAACGGCCGCCTGGCAGCGTTTCAGCTCGTCCCGGATCCCCTGCGCCGAGAGCGTCGGCAGCATCGGATGCGTATCTGAGTGGTTGCCGATCACGTGACCGCGCGCGACGATTTCATGCAACAGCGCCGGATGTTTGCGCACCTCCCGCCCGAGCACGAAGAAGATCGCCTTAGCGTTGAGTTGGTCCAACGCATCCATGACCTTTGGCGTGTATTCAGGGTTCGGACCGTCGTCAAAAGTCAGAAGAACTTGGCTCTCTGTGCTCGGTCTTAGCCAACGGATATCATAGGCGCGGGGAATGATGGTTTTCACGATCCCTTTCACCTTGCACAGTCGGCTGTAGTGAGCACCGGTTCTCAGTTTGTGGATGCGCAACATTTTCCTTCTCTCGCCAAAAGTTCGTTATTATTGTTGGTTAGTCGCGCATGCAGCTTTCATGCCGGCTGACGCTGCCTGTCGCCACGGGTAATTTCAGCATGCGGCTGCAAGGTGCGTCATTTTGATTTAGAATGATTTTATAGCGCAGATATTTACTGCTTCATCCCACGTTTCTAGAGCTTTCGCCGATCAAGTTGGATCGGCTCAAGGCTCTAACTCTTGGGTTTGTCGCGTGCTGTTCCCGCCAACCGGTATCCACTTGGTCGGCGCACGCTCTAGCGGTTCTCAAGCGTCTAGGTTGTTGGCGCAGTTTTTGCTGGATCTTGCGCGAAGGCGCGCCGACGCGGTGAGCCGCTATTGCGAACAAGTATTGGCGTCCCGAGGTCTGGGAGGGGGTGTGATGACATTCGAAGCGATGCGGGGAGAATGGGGGCGCACAGCCGCGCCCGCCGCGAATGACGTGGCGGCGGCCGGTCAGTGCGCACGCGAGGCCGCTGCGGAAACGCCAGGGGAAGCGGCGGACGCGTCCCCTGTCACCGTCGAGTGGGTCGATCAGGATCAGGCGATTGAACAGCTTGTCGACGAGTGGCGGCGGGAGCGTCAGCGCTTCGATGCAATCAGCTTTCAGCAAGATCTGGAGCGGCTGAGCCTGGAGCGCGCACATCGGGGGCTGAATGTGCGTTTCCTTGTCGCGCGCGATGCGCGAGGCCGCATTGTCGGATACGCGAACCTTGCGCCGGTCGATACAAAAATGGCCGTGTCTTTTGGCCTGAAGACCCTCGCGAGGGTTGCTGTGGCGCGCTATCGCGCGATCGGCGGCGACTTCCCGATTGCGCGCGATGCGGATGAAGCGCAGGTTCTCGCGGCGATGGCGGCTCATCTTGAGAGGGATGAGCGGGCCCTTGTCACGGTTGAGGAATGCGCCGAGTCCAGCCGACTATCGCGCAACGCAGCAGCGCTTCGGCCCTTTGCGCTCAAGTCCTTGGATCGAGATCCACAGGTTATCCACACGATCGATCTGCCCGAGAGCTTCGACGCCTATATGAAGCTGCACAAGGGAAAGACCCGCAACACCTTGAAGCGGCGGGTGCGCGTGTTCGGAGAGAGCTTCGAGGGCGGCGCGCGTTTGGTGCGTTATGATCGGGCCGATCAAGTCGAAGAATTCGTCGCTGCGGTCGGCGCGATTTTTCAGAAGTCTTGGAAGCGCGGCGTGCTCAGCGAGGCGCCGCCGGTTACGGAGGCCGACATTCCCTACCTGACAGCGCTGGCGGAGCGCGGTGTGCTTCGCAGCTATGTTCTGTATGGCGGGGATGAACCGATTTGTTGCTCGCTCATGACGCAAACTGGGGGCGTCTGCGACTTTCTCGATGTGCTGTATGCGCAAGAACATGGTCGGCTTGCGCCGGGCCAAGTGCTGATACTGCAAACGATTGAGGACTTTTACGCTGAGCGAGACGCCGCGCCGCGTCCAGTCGAGTTTAATTTCGGATACGGTGAAAACGCCTATAAGCGGGTGTTTGGAACACGCTCTTATCCCGCCAACTATTGTTTTATGGCGCGCCCTTACACGAAAGCGGCTTTTGTGGTGTCTTGCCAGCTCGCGTTGCGCAGTGTTTATCACTTGGCCCGCAAAGCCGTTGTCGCGCTGGAGCTGGACCACAAGTTGCGAAAACTCTTGAAGCGCGGCGGATCTTCCTGATCCCGTGCGCCGGCGATAGCTTGCTGCGCGCGCATTTCGACTTCAAACTGAAAGGCTACCCAATGTCCCTCGAGTTTTTCGGTTATATTGCGACGGGCGCCATCTTGCTGGTGCTGGTTGTTCCGCCATTCTTGCTGCAGCGATGGTATTTTCGGGAGCTGAGTAAATATGCGGGCGGTGAGCGTTTGAAGGAAGAGCAGAGCAAGATTCAGCCAAACCTTGCGATGCGCGGGATCTTACATCGTGGCGGCGTCTATACTCCAACGCGCCCAGGCGGCCATGTTGCGAATATGAAAGAAGCGGGTGAATTGCACCGCCGGATCATGGCGGGTGAATTTGGCGAGGACGCCAAAAAGCTGCAGGTCCGGATCTACATCTATTTCGGGCTATGGGTTTTGGCGTTCGCGCTGACCTTCGTTTTGATTTTCGCGCTTCGGGCGACGGTATTCTACGATCCCTCGCGCCCGATTCAGTGGTAAGTCCCACCAGAGACGCGTCGCTCGGTTCATTCGTTTACCGTTAGCGGACAATCCCCGCTTGTGGTGCGCCACATTGAAACCCATGATGTGTTGGCGCCACGCTCGCGGTTGGATTGCGCCCGATTGACCGGCGTTCGCGCATCTGTCGCTGGCGCATGGCGACGCTTTGAAGGACCAAAGCGTCAAGGGCGTTAGCCCTACAATTCGGCGTTTCGGCGGGGCGGGCCTCCCCGTCACGCAAATGCATCGCCGCATGGCGACGAGGTTCGTAACTGCCCGCCGCTTCGCCGGCGCGCAGCTCTCCCCAAGAGCTGCGCGCAACCTTGCATTCGGGGCCTTTAGCCGCCATCCGTCTATATTGACGCATATGTATCGCGCCTTGGTCTCATGGATGGGACCGCGCGCCGAGTGAGCAGGGGGTTGGGATGGGCGATCTGGCGGCTTGGGCGGCGCAACTATTAGCGACCGAGGGCGTCGATATCGGGCTGGGTCTGCTCGTGACCGCTCTTGGTTTTTACTACAACCAAATGATCGTTTCGCCGAAGAGCCGCGAGCGTTTGGCGACTGCGCTGGAGCAAAAGACGCCGCTCGCGCGGTATCGCGCGTTTCTGTCGAACGCGCTGGATTGGCTCGATCGCCAGTTGGCGCGCAACCCGAAGACGGATCCGCCTGAGGTTCGGCAGCGGCCGTTCAGTACGCGGCTGTTCGAAGTCTCGCTGACTCTATCGCTTCTGTATCCCGCCATTCTGATGCTGGTGCTTTGGTCAGTCTATGTCAGTTCGGCGCGGATCGGCGGCGAGTTCGTGTTGCTGGAGGATAAAGCGCCTGCGCTGGAGCGGGTGATGGCGCTGCTGGCCTTGGTCATCACGTTGCTGCTGGCCCTGTTGGCTCGCTCGAAGCGGCGGACCCCCGGCAATGAGTGGGGCGAGTTTATTTGGCTCAGTATCGCAGTGCTGGTGGTGACCGCCGGAACTTTCGCTGTGGTGGAGGCGAACCAGAGCGCCGTGGCGAAGGCGTCCGGGCAACGGCAATTGCTGTCGACGGCCGTTATCACCAGCATCGCGGCGGCGGTAACGATTGCCGCGGCGGGCGCCTTTCGCGGCGCGACCGCGTTGTTGGTCGCGTTGCTCGTCGCTGGCGCTGCGGTCTTGCTGTGGGACGTTTACGAATGTCGCCCGACCGCCGGGCCCTGGGGCGACTTTGGCAAAGTCATCTGTGAGACGCCAACCAGTGACGCGGATCGGATTTCGCGGGTGATTGACGGGGTGGCGGCGCGTTTTGGTCTCGCGCCCGAGATCTTCGTGAAGCTCGGCTATATTCCCTACGCCGCGATTTTTGGGCTGTTGTTTGTGCTTGGCCTCTATGCGTGTGTGAAGAAGTCCGAAAGGCGCGAGGGGCGGCCGCGCTCATGGGCGAAAGGCGCCATTTTGCGTGCTTTCGCGTTTTTGTTGGGCAGCTCAATCGGCGCATTGGCGGGGGTGGTCGCCTTTGGCGGCGTGATTTCGATCGGCACTGCGTTTGGCTACGGGTTTGCGCTGTTCTGCGTTGTTTTGATCGCGCAGATGGCCTCCGGCGCCGTGCGCGCGCTGTCAGACTGGATTAACTGGCCGCCGATTTCATTCGTGCTGTTTGGCGGCTATCTGGCTGCGGTCGCGATCGGGTTCGCATGGCTGGCCAGCTTGGAGGCGGTCGATCCGAACTTGCGGATGTTCTTCACGATGTTCGCATTCTTGCCGATGTTGAACGTCGTATTTGATTTTCTGACCACGGGTGCGACGCGCTTCGCCCTGCGGCGCGGCTTGGCCAATAAAGGGGGCAGCTCTCCCTTTCTCTGGACGATGTTCGATATCCTGGTCGCGACCGCGTTGTTTGCGTTGCTGGGGATCGCGCTGGTGGCGGCGGCGCATTATGTCCGGCTTGCCGAGCAGCCGGCGACGGAAGCTGCGGCGCTCAGCGTGGCGGCCGAAACGAAGTTGATCGACACGGCGAAGGTGCTGACGGATATTGAACAAGATCTGAGCGCATATCGTTGGTTGTTGATCTCGATGCTCTCAACGCTGGCGCCGACGGTGGCCCATCTGGCGATTGCGATCTTCAGCATCGTGTTGTTCTGCTGGGGCGGCGTTTCGGGCTGGGTTGCGCGATTGGTGCGGGCCGGCGGTGAGGACGGCGCCTCGCGGGCGATTGCGTCAATTGCGCTGACGGCCTTTACAATCGCCTCCGTTGTGATCCCGATCATTATCATCGCGGCGATGATTATCTATATCGGTCCGCGAACAGGCGCGATTGGGGACGCTTATATTGCAATGCTGAAGAGCTTCGCGGCGATCCTTCCCTAAACGGGGGCGCATTTGCCCGTGCGCCTTTAGCGCGCCACTAATTGAGCCATTCTTGTAAGGATCTTGTATGGTTCCGCAGAAGGCGTTACCAGATACGCTGCGAATAATAATGAGGCGACGAGTATGGCCAACGCGGCGAGACGGATTGACGAGGGTCCTATGACGGCGGATCGCAAAACCGTGCGAAGCAAAGCGGCGGCCCAATCTCAGCAAGAGCAGCCGCCTGCGACTTCCGGAGACTACACGGCGGCGCAGATCGAAGTCCTGGAGGGACTTGAACCCGTTCGGAAACGCCCCGGCATGTATATCGGCGGCACGGACGAGCGGGCGCTGCATCATCTGGCGGCCGAAGTGCTCGACAACTCAATGGATGAGGCGGTCGCCGGCCATGCAGATTGGATCGAGGTGTCATTGCATGCGGACGGCTCATTGGCGGTCGCCGACAATGGCCGCGGGATTCCGGTGGATCCGCATCCCAAATATCCGGGCAAATCCGCTCTCGAGGTGATTTTCACCGTCCTGCACTCAGGCGGGAAATTTTCCGGCAAGGCGTACAACACCTCCGGCGGTCTGCACGGGGTCGGCGTGTCCGTGGTGAACGCGCTGTCTGAATGGGTCGATGTGGAGGTGGCTCGGGATCGGAAGCTGCATGGGCAACGCTTCAGCCGCGGGCATGTTCAAGGTCCGCTAGAGGATCGGGGCGGCGCGCCGAACCGGCGCGGCACGAAAGTGCGCTTCCTGCCCGACGCGGACATCTTCGGTCCGCGCGCGGCGTTTAAGCCCGCGCGGCTCTACCGTATGGCGCGTTCGAAAGCCTATCTGTTCGGCGGGGTGGAAATCCGCTGGCGGGTTGATCCGTCGCTGCTGGGCGAGGGCGATCAGACGCCGGCCGAGGATGTCTTCCACTTCCCTGGCGGCCTTGCGGACTACCTCGCCGTACAAATGCAAGACGTGGACATGTTCGGCGAGGCTCCATTCGCCGGCAAGGTCGCGTTTGCTGAGAAATTTGGCGCCGACACTGCCGGTTCGGTTGAATGGGCGATCGCCTGGACCCCGAACGGCGATCCGAGCTGCTCCAGCTACTGTAATACAATCCCCACCCCGCTTGGCGGCACCCATGAGCAGGGGTTCCGAGCGGCGCTAACCAAGTCGCTCCGTGCGTATGGCGAGCTGTCGAACCAGAAAAAGGCGGCGCAGATCACGGCGGATGACGTGTTCGGCGCTGCGCGGGTGATCATTTCCGCCTTTATCCGTGAGCCTGAGTTCCAGGGGCAGACCAAGGAAAAGCTGTCAACGGCGGAGGCCGCGCGGCTGATCGAAGGCGCATTGCGGGACCATGTCGATAATTGGTTGGCGGCGGATCCGAAACGCTCGGCGCAATTGCTGGAATTCCTGATTGAGCGGGCTGAGGAACGGCTGCGCAAGAAACAGGAAAAGGAAGTCGCGCGCAAAACCGCTACGCGTCGGTTGCGCTTGCCAGGCAAGCTGCAGGACTGCTCAGAAGCAGGGCATGGCCGCTCGGAAATTTTCCTGGTTGAGGGCGACAGTGCGGGCGGTTCGGCGAAATTGGCGCGCAACCGGAAATATCAGGCGGTGTTGCCGCTGCGCGGCAAGATCCTGAACGTTCTTGGCGCCGCCTCGGCGAAGCTGGCCCAGAACCAGGAGCTGCAAGATCTAATGCTGGCGCTCGGCGTGCAGTCTGGCTCGCGTTATGACGATGACAGCCTGCGGTACGACAAGGTCGTGATTATGACCGATGCGGACGTGGATGGGGCGCATATTGCGGCGCTGCTGATCACTTTCTTCTACACCCAGATGCCGAAGCTGATCGAAAATGGTCACCTATATCTGGCGGCGCCGCCGCTCTATCGCCTGAGCCAGGGCGGTAAGGTCGCCTACGCGGCGGATGACGCGGAGAAGGACCAGCTGCTTGAAAAGGGATTAGGCGGCAAGGGGCAAATCGAGATCAGTCGGTTTAAGGGCTTGGGCGAGATGATGCCGAAGCAGCTGAAGGAAACGACCATGGATCCAAGCAGCCGGACGTTGATCCGGGTGCGGATCGAAGATGTCGAGCCAGGCGAAACGGCGGACCTCGTTGGTCGGCTGATGGGCAAAAAAGCTGAAGCGCGCTTCCAATACATCCAGGAGAACGCCAGGTTCGTTGAGGATCTGGACGTATAGTCGGCCCGCGCTGATGCTCGGAAAACTTGGCGCAACTAACAGTGGATCTGCTAGAAACGCCATATGAGCCGACAGAAACCAGCCGCCTCTATCGCGATCCTCGCCTATGACGGCGTTCAGTCCGCCGCGGTGCTGGGTTTGCGCGATCTGTTTCTGATCGCCAATCGGGGCGTGGCGATCGGCGCGCCGTTCCTGTTCGTACGTGAAATTGCGGAGGCGCAGTTGGCGGGCGATGAGGCGCGCCGCGCGGAAGATGCGCTTGACGTGGTCATTCTGCCGCCAAATATCAGCGGTCGGCGTGGCGCGGAGGCGTCGCGGCTTCACCAGTGGCTGCGCGCGCAACATGACGCCGGCGCCGTTCTGTGCTCCGCCTGTGCTGGCGCATTTTTGCTTGGCCATAGCGGTCTGCTAGAGGGGCGCGCTGCAACGACGCATTGGGCGCTGGCGACCGAGTTCGCCGCGACGTTTCCCGCAACGACGCTTCAGGCCGAGCAGCTGCTGATCGACGATCATGACATCATCACCGCGGGCGGTATGATGGCTTGGGTCGATCTCGGGCTTCACATTGTCGGGCGGTGGCTGGGGCGACAGGCTGTGTCCGACACCGCCCGCATGCTGCTTGTGGATATCGCTGGGCGGGAGCAGCGCCATTTTCGGAGTTTTCGGCCGCCGCTGAAGCATGGCGACGCGCCAGTGCTGAAATTGCAGCATTGGCTGAAGGCCCATTCCAGCCGCGATATTGAGGTTCCGGAAATGGCGGCGCGGCTGGGGCTCAGCGTTCGCACCTTGCTGCGGCGCTTTAAGGCGGCGACGGGCTACTCTCCCAACGCGTATCTTCAGGCGCTTCGGATCGAAAAAGCGCGTGGAATGTTGGAGCGGACGCTAATGCCGTTCGAAACCATCACCGCGGATGTCGGTTATCGTGACGTCTCCGCATTTGGTCGTCTCTTTCGTGAGACGTTGGGACTGACGCCGGGGGAGTATCGGCGCCGGTTTGGGCTTGGCGCGGTTGGAGCGGAGATCGAACGATAGCCGAGCACGTCCGTCCGCGTAGGCCCGACCCGCCGCGCATGCGCCGCTATCCCGAACCTGCGCCGCCGAGCAGCGTCAGCCAAAAGCTGATTGTGAGCACGCCCAATGCGGTTGAGAGCAGGACGGTGCTGGCCGCAACGCCTTCCGCGCGGCGATAGAGCGCTGCGAACACATAGACATTCATGCCCGCGGGCATCGCCGAGGTCAGCACTGCTGCGCGAACAAACTGATCTTCAAGATCAAAAATGAGCGCGGCGCCGATATATGCGATCAACGGATGCAGGATAAGCAGAAGCGCGGACAGGCCTAGGGCGGGCGTGATTTCCGCCTGCAGTTTATAACGCGTCAGCGCCGCCCCCATGGCGAACAGCGCGGCGGGCAGCGCGGCCCCCGCCAGCAGGTTGGCGGCGTTCATGAACGGCTCGGGTAGAGGCGCTTGGATGAGGTTGAGTGTGACGCCGGTCAAAATGCCAATCATCAGCGCGTTTGAGACGATGCTTTTACCCGCGCGCTTCAACGCCGCGACCGCGCCGGCGCCGCCCCGGCGCGACATCTCCATCGCAATCATGCCGATTGTGTACAGGGTCGGCGCGTGGAAGGCGATGATTCCGTACACCGGTTCGGTGGCGGCCTCGCCATAGGCCCGGCCCATCACTGGCAAGCCAATCAGAACCGTGTTGGAAAAAAACGCGCCGAACCCAATCACGACAGCTTCGCCCGGCGTGCGTCCGGCGAGACGCGCGATGCCGAGACCTAACGCGAAGCAGGTCAGCGCGCCGACATAGAAGCTGGCGAGCATGGGCCAGTTGAAGGCCTGCCCAAGATCGAGCGCATAGATCTTGGTGAACAGAAGCACCGGGACGCTGAAGCGAACAGTGAAGGCGAGCAGCCCGTCAATGGCGCTATCGGCGAAAAGGCCGGCGCGCACGGCGCCATAGCCGGCGCCAATGACGAGAAAGACAGGGATAACAACTTGGAGCACTTGAAGCATCGGGCGCGGCCTGACTGAAGGATAAAGCCTGTTGCGCCGCCCGTTTTGGCGAATAGTGGGTGGGGAAAGCCGACGGCGGCGCGTTCGCTTCCGAGGCTGGCTTTAAACGATTTAGCAATTGGGCGGCGTTCCTCGCGGTGATACGCGCCGGCCGGCGATTGGAAAAGCGGAAAGACTCGGATGGCGGTTTGGTTTGACCATTTGGTGATCGGGGCTGACAGCCTTGAGCAAGGAGCGGATTGGGCCAAGGCGGCCTTGGGCGTGGCGCCGCCGATTGGGGGCGCGCATCCGGCGATGGGAACGCATAACCGGCTGATGCGGTTGGCATATGGCTATTTGGAGGTCATCGCAATCGATCCTTCCGCGTCGGCGCCGGGGCGTCGGCGCTGGTATGGCATGGATGAGCCGGCGCAACGGGCGCGTATGGTGGAGCGACCCCGGCCGATCGCCTTTGTCCTGGCGACAGACGCGTTGGAGCAGGCTGCTGCGGCGGCGGCGTGGGATGTTGGCGAGATCATTGACGTTTCGCGCGGCGAATTGCGTTGGCGTATGGCGGTCCGATCCGACGGCGCCGTTGCCGAAGGCGTTCTACCAGTGCTGATCGAATGGCCGGAGGCGTTGCAGCGCCGGGCGCCGACGAGCCAGATGGCGGCCAGCCGGCTGGCCTTGCGGTCGCTGCGGCTTCTGCACCCGCAGCCGGCGCGCATTCAAGATCTGCTCTCTAGCCTGGAGGTTGAGGCGGCGATGATTGAGGCGGGCGCGCCGCTGGAATGCGTCGCAGCGGATGCGCCATCGATCGAGGCGATGCTCGCGCCGGAGCGGATTGACCTAACCCGCTAATCACGCATCGCGCATGTGCGCCCTGTTTTGCCGCCGCTCGTGGTTCCTCCGTGGCGGTCTGTCGGCCGGTTTGCCGGTTGACGGACGCATCAGTCATGTCTAAATCCAAAAACGTACATATTTGTACGATTTTAGGAGGCAGGGATGCGGCTGACTTTGCAAGTGAACGGCGCAAAACATGAGGTCGTGCTGGATGACCCAGACACGCCGCTGATTTTTGTGCTGCGTGAGATGCTCGGGCTGACAGGCGCTAAATTCGCCTGCTTGGAAGGGGCCTGCGGCGCCTGCACCGTGCATCTGGATGGCGCCGCGGCGCGCGCCTGTATGCGCCGGGCGCGCGATCTCGAAGGTGTCGCGATCACGACGATTGAGGGGCTCGGGGCGAGCGGCCTGCATCCGGTGCAGAAGGCTTGGATTGAGGAGCGGGTCGCACAATGTGGATATTGCCAGGCGGGGCAGCTGATGCAGGCGGCGGCGTTTTTAAGACGATCCCCGACGCCGGACGCCGAAGCGATCGCGCGCGCGATGTCCGGAAATCTATGCCGCTGCGGCACGGGGCCCCGGATCGCAAAAGCCGTCGCACGCGCCGCTGAAATCGCCAAGGAGGACGCATAATGAGCGGCGCAACGAAGCGCAGCCGCCTGTCGCGCCGGGCTTTTCTGGCGAGCGCGGGCGTACTGACGGTCGGCGCCGCGCTCGGGGGCGGCTATGCAGCGCTGTCTGGCGCGCCAAACCCATTGAGCGGCAGAGTCGTGAACGCGTTTGTCGCGATTTGGGCGGATGGAACCGTCCAATGCGTCTGTCCCGCCCAAGACCTTGGCCAGGGCGCGCCGATGGCCATGACGATGATCTTGGCCGAGGAAATCGGCGCGGATCTCGCGCGCACCGAAATCATCGCCGCGCCGCGGGACGCGTCGACCTATGGCAATCCGGACTTCGCTGGTCGGATGGTGACCGCAGATTCAAAAACGACCCGAGGCTACTATCCAGTCCTGCGCCTTGCGGGCGCCGAAGCGCGTATGGCGCTGATCGCCACCGCTTGCCGTCAGCGCGAATGGGCGGCGGCGGACTGTCGGACGGAACAACACGCGGTGCTGCACCCGCCCAGCGGCGAGCGTATGAGCTTCGCCGAGATTGCCGCGCTTGAGGAGCTGACGCTGCCCGGCGGCGCAACGGAGCGGGATCTGAAACGCTCGGATATGTTCACGTTGGTCGGCTCCAGCCCTGCGGACCCGCGGCATCTGGACATTGTCACGGGCCGCAAAAAGTTCGGCGTCGACCAGCGGCCACAGGGCGGGCTGATCGCTATTCTCGCGCGCAGCCCGCATCTCGGCGGCGCGCCGGTCGCCGTCAATGATCGGGCTGCAAAAGCGATTGCCGGCGTCGAGGCGGTTGTGAAGCTCGACGACGCCGTCGCGGTTGTGGCGCGCAACACTTGGAGCGCGCTGCGTGGTCGGGAGGCGCTGGTCATCGAGTGGACGCCCCCATCCGACTTCAGCGACAAACATGAGCGAAAAATGCTCGAAGAGGCGTTGGACAAGAAGGGCGCCGGCTGGGTCGACTGCCGAAAGAGCGGCGAGCCCCCGATAGAAGCGGACCTTGTCGCCGAGTTTTACGCGCCGTGTTTGACGCATCTCATCATGGAGCCGCTCAACGCGACGGCGCAGGGGCGAAGCTGGGGGCTGGGGGTTGAGATCCGCAGCGCGACGCAATCGCTGGACCTTGATATGCGCTATGGCGCTAAAACCTGGAAAACCGCGCCGTTCATGGTTGAGACGACGGCGACGCCAACCGGCGGCGCTTACGGGCGTCGGGTGCTGAATGATGCGGTGGCCGAGGCGGCTGAAATCGCGAAGCAGGTGGGAAAGCCGGTCCAGGTCATTCGGCCGATGCGCGATGAGCTGCAGCGCGGGCAGGTGCGGCCTGCGGCGGCGCAAAGGATTGCGGCGGCGCTCTCTAAAGAGGGGGCGCTGGTCGGGTGGCGGCATGACATCGCGTCGGATGGGACATTGGCGACCCATCTGCCATCCTCGCTCAAGGGGCCGGATAAATCGGAGGACAACACCGCGACGGACGGCGTCCGTCATCCCTATCGCGTCCCCTCCGAGCGATTGCGTTGGCGGCGAGTGCGCTCGGCGCCAACGCCGGGTTTTCTGCGCGGTGTTTCAGCCGGCTACACTGTTTGGGCGATCGAAGCCACGGTGGAGCGGCTGGCCCGCAAGGCGGGGCGGGATCCAAAAGAGTGGCGACAGGCGCATTTGCAGGATGAGCGCGTCATAGAAGTCATGAATAAAGCCGCGGAAATGGCGGGCTGGGGCGCGGCGGGGCGCGTCTTTGGCCTCGGGGTCATGCAATTTCGCGGCTCATCGGTGGCGACCGTCGCCGAAGTAGCGGGCGCAAAGCTGGCGGGCTTGTGGATCGCCGCGGATGTCGGGCGGGTGGTCCACCGCGATAAGGTCTTGGCGCAGATCGAGGGCGGCGCAGTTTGGGGCGTCTCGATGGCGCTGCGCGAGCGGTTGAGCTACGCGGACGGGCGGGCGGAGATCGACAGTTTCGTGCACTATCCGACTGCTCGGCTTGCGGATCTGCCGCCGATCCGTATCGAGCTTGCTGCGCCCAAGGCTGAAGATCCTCCGTTCGGGGTTGGCGAAATCGGCATACCAACGACTGTCGCCGCCATCGCCAATGGGTTCGAAGCGGCCATGGGGCGCACATTCTCGGAGCTGCCTTTGGCGGTAAGCTAGGGTGCGAACTGCTAGGGTGCGAGCTCATAAATCTGGTCGTCGCCAGCCCGTCAAACGCGCTTTTGGGGCGCCTCGGCGCGCGCATCCCCACCTGACGCGCCGGCGGTGATCGCGTAGACTGTCGTCGCCGGCTCCGGGCGCATCGGCAGCGTCGGATCGTATGCGGCTAAGGCTAGGGCTCTCAAATGAAAGCGGACAGGCGGGCGGAACGCGCGGCGGCGCGCCGGTTAGAGGTTTATGAAGTCGCCTATGAGGTCTTGGCGGAGAAGGGCTATAAGAGCGCTTCTTTGCTGGCGATCGCCAAGGCGGCGAAGGCGTCGAACGAGACCCTGTATAATTGGTTCGGCAATAAGCAGGGGTTGCTTGCCGCGATGATTGAGGAGAACGCCAAGAGCTCCGCCCACGCGTTGGAACAGGCAATCGCGGCGGAGATGCCGTTGCGGGAGGCGCTGGCCGGGTTTGGGCCGGTGTTGTTGACGCTGATCACGAGCGAGCGCGCTGCGGTGCTCAATCGGGCCGCGGCGGCGGATGTCGCCCAAGGCGGAACGCTTGGGGCGTTGTTGGAGCGGCATGGCCGATCCCGCATCAAAGGTTTGGTGCGGCAACTGCTTGAGCGCGCCGCGTCCCGCGGTGAAATTGAAATCGCAGACGGGGCAGTGCTGGGCGAACTCTATCTCGCGGCGCTGATCGGCG
>JALEGB010000077.1 GCA_022760355.1 Neomegalonema sp. | reverse complement strand
GTTGATGTTTCACGGAACCATCAACAAGCTCTAAGTCTCTGTTTGGTCGCGATTTGCGAGCCGTTAGATGGGTCCATCTAACTTCAAATCGCTCTAGCCCGCTCTAAAACATGGCGCGAGGCGGCAGTGCAATGGGCAAACAACTGAAGTCGCCCGGAATTCGAGGCGGGTAGGAATTTTGCCGCAATTGCGTAATCGTCCAAATCGGCAGCAGAAAGCGCCGCGATTTCATGCGCTCATGTTAAGCGGCTGCGCAAACTATACCCGCTTGTTCGCCCATGCGGCGCGAAGAGTTGCATCATTTGGGTTGTGTTCGCCCCGGCGAACGCCGCGCCGTTAATACGGGGCGGGTATGGGCTTGCGTTGGGCGACCGCCTCGAAGATCGGCCCCATTGCGCGGGCCTGGTTTTCCGGCGCGTAATTCCCCCGCACACGTTGCGCGTTGGCGGAATCAGGGGCGGGGCCCAGACGACCGTCGAGCAATTGCGCCACCAGCGCGGCGAATTCGGCAGGCGTCGCATTTTCCGGCGCCAGAAGGTCGCCGCCGACATCTTTGTACGCCTCAGTATTGCCGCCCGACTCGGAAACTACCATCGGCATGCCCATCATCGCGGCCTCAACCACAGTCCTTCCGTACGGCTCCCGCAAAGCGGGGATCGCCAGCACGTCGAGGCAGGCCATCGCTTTCTGCGCCGGCGAGACAAAGCCGGCGTAGCGCACCTTATCCGCGACGCCCTTTTCCTTTGCGCGCGCCAGCAGCTCCTCGCCGCTCGTGTCCCACTCCGAGCCAAAGATCGCAAAGATGACGTCAGGCCGGGTCTTCGTCAGCTCGGCGGCCATATCGACGAAGAACTTTGGTCGTTTGCGCTGCATCAGGTTCGCAACAAAACCGACAACCGGCGTGCCCGCGTCGATCCCCAACTCATCGCGCGCCTCCTGCCGCTGCTGCGCAATCAAGCCTGGCGTGTCGTCAATGATAAAGGGGTTGCGAAGCCAGTATGCTTCGGCGACGCCGAGCGCCTTCATATTGTCCACGCAGGCGTTTGAGACCGCCAGAAATGCATGCGGCAGGCGCATGAGCATCCGGTTGCGCCACTTCATCTTTAGAAATGACCGATGGTGATAGACGAGGCCGTAGCCGCCGGCGCGCGCGGCCAGCCCCCAATAGGTCAACGCCGCAGGGCTTTGGCAGTACACGACAGCGCCTTTCGGCGCGGCGGTTTGGCGGAGCCGGCGCGCCCGCGCGGGCCAGCCGACCAAGCTGCTGGCCCAGGTCGAGTCGGTCCGCGGCGCGACATGCAGCGGCTCATGCTTCAGCCCGCGGCTCGCGACCTCGTCGGCCAGCGGCGTATTTGGCGGACACAACACAATCGGGTTGAATTCATCGGATTTCGAGAGCTCGGCGCAAAGGTTCAGGCTCGAAAAGTGGCTGCCGCCCAGCTTCGCATTCACGAATGGAACGATGATGGTCGTCACGGCGATCGCCTCCTTACGTTGTTCTTGGCGTTGTTCTCGGCGTTGTTCACGGCCTGTCCGACCCGCCCAGCGGGAGGCGCGGCCCGGCTCCGGATTTCGCCCATCGATCGGGCGCAGCGCTCGCCACTTAGGCCGCAACGGTGAATTGCGCAAACGCTGTCTGCCGCAGCGCGTCAGAATTGCGCCATAAGCGTTGCATCTCGCCGCGCCGAATAGTCGGCCGAACCCCGCGCGGTGCGTGGGTTTTGTGCGCGCAACTGCTGATGACGGCTTGCATCACGCATCGCCGAATGGCCATAGTCCGCGCGATTTGCCATGCGGACGCCCTCGGCCGCACGGCGCTCCGGTCCCCCGAATGAGGCGACGTCAATGAAAATCGGATCCCGCGTGGTCGGCGACGACCAGCCGCCATTGGTCATCGCCGAAATCGGCATCAATCACGGCGGCGATTTGAGCGTGGCCAAGCATATGGTCGACATGGCGCACAGCGCCGGCTGCGAGATCGTGAAGCATCAGACGCATTTCGTTGAGGACGAAATGACGGAGGAGGCGAAGGAGATCTTTCCGCCCAACGCGAACAAATCGATCTGGGACGTGATGGCGGAATGCAGCCTCTCGCGCGAGGATGAGATCGCGCTCAAGGAGCATACGGAGCAGCTGGGGATGATCTACATCTCCACGCCCTTTTCGCGTAGTGCGGCGGATTTCCTGCATGAGATCGGCGCGCCCGCCTTTAAGATCGGCAGCGGCGAGTGCGATAATCTGCCGTTGATCCGACATATCGCCGCCTTTGGCCGGCCCATCATTATGAGCACGGGCATGCAGACGATTGAATCGATCCGCCAGTCCGTTGATATTCTTGAGGCCAGCGGTGTCGATTATGCGCTGCTGGAATGCACCAACCTCTACCCGTCGCCGGCGGAAATCGTCTCGCTGAAGGGGGTTTCTGAGTTGCGGGCGGCGTTTCCCAACGCTGTCATCGGGTTCTCGGACCATAGCATCGGGCCGACCATGGCGTTGGCCAGCGTGGCGCTCGGCGCATCGATTCTGGAGCGTCATTTCACCGACAGCCGCTATCGGGTTGGGCCCGACATCTCCTGTTCGATGGATCCGGCCGAGCTGAAATTCTTGATTGACCGCAGCCGCGAGATCTTCGTCGCGCGGCGGAATGAGAAACAACGATCGGCGCCTGAGCAAGCGGTTTACGCCTTCGCGCGCGGCTCCGTCGTCGCGGATCGGGATCTGCCGGAGGGGCATGTGATTACCGAGGCGGATATCTGGGCGCGCCGGCCGGGCAGCGGCGAGATCCCTGCGTCGGAATTTGATTCTGTCGTCGGGCGTCGTTTGCGCGTGGCCAAAAAACGCAATCAGCAGCTCAGCTGGGCTGACTTGCAGCAGCGTTGATCTGATTATGAGCAAAAGACTTCTGTTCCTCACCGGAACGCGCGCCGATTTCGGAAAGCTGGAGCCCATTGCAGTCGCTTGCCGCGAGGCCGGCTTTTCCATCAGCTTCTTTATCACGGGCATGCATATGATGGCCGCCTATGGCGGCACGCGGAATGAGGTGCGCAAGTTTGGCGGCGCTGATTTTCATGAATACACCAATCAGCGGCGTGGCGATGGGCAGGATATCGTGCTGTCCAAAACCATCATTGGGCTGTCGGACTGGGTGGCGGAGAACCGCCCCGATCTGATGGTGATTCACGGCGATCGGATTGAGGCTTTGGCCGGCGCCTTGGTGAGCGCGATCAATTACATCCGCTCCGCCCATATCGAGGGCGGCGAGATTTCCGGGACGATCGACGAGGTGTACCGGCACTGCAATACAAAGCTCTGCACCGCGCATTTCGTCAGTTCAGAGGCGGCGAAGAAGCGGGTGATCGCGTTGGGGGAGCGGGACGACGCCGTGTTCGCAATTGGGTCGCCCGAGCTGGACGTGCATCGGCAGGGCGGCGTGGTCGATATCGCTGAGGTGCGGCGGCATTACGAGATTTCGTTCGACGATTATGGCGTCGTGATTTTCCATCCTGTCACATCGGAGCTGGCTAACTTTGAGCGTCAGACCGCCGATTTCTTCGCGGCGTTGGAGGCGAGCGGTCGAAATTTCGTGATCATCAAGCCGAACAATGATCCAGGATCGGAGTTTATTCTTGACCGGATCGGGCGGCTGGATCCAACGCGTTTTCGCGTGATCGCCTCAATGCGATTCCATTATTTCTCCGTTTTGCTGCAGCATTCGAGCGGAATTCTAGGCAACAGCAGTGCTGGCGTTCGTGAAGCGCCATTCCTGGGGGTCCCGAGTTTGAATGTCGGCACACGGCAGGAACGACGGGCGCATTCGCCATCGATCAAGTCCGTGCAGGCCGGGGATCAAGACGCTATTGCAGAGTTCTTCGCCCAATCCTGGGGGCGGCGCTTTGAAGCCAGTCAGGAGTTTGGTCAGGGGCGCGCCGCGGAGTCTTTTGCATCGATCCTTCAGTCGGAGGCGTTCTGGCGTCTGCCCTTGCAGAAACATTTCGAGGACCCGATCGCCTGAAGTTAGATGGCCCCATCTAACGGCTCGCAAATCGCGACCAAACAGAGACTTGGAGCTAGTTGATGGTTCCGTGAAACATCAACTAGCTCTCAGCCGCCGCCTCATCAATCCGGCGGCGTTGGCGCGTCGCCTATTTCCCGCAACGGGCCAGACTTCGGCCGCCGCTGCGGCGCGTTTCGAGAATATCGATGGCGCAGGCCAGCCCGCGTTTCGCCGCGCTGGCCAAGCTCGGGCGTGGCTGCGCAAGGGCGTGTAGAGCGCCTTGGGTTGTAATAAAGAAGCGGTCGCCGGGCCGGCCATGGTAGTTGGGCGCGCCGGGCGCGCCGGAGGGCAGCCCCTTAATCTCTTTGCGGAGTTGCGCAATCGCGGAGGTTGGCAAGTTGTAAGCGGCGCCCATAAAGAACCCGGCGAGATAATCCGCCTGCAGCTCCGCCAACAACACGGTGTCGGTGGGCTTGACCAGCGCCGCGAGGATGCCGGTGCGCTGCTGGTAGGCGTGCGCCATCTCATGGCCGATGATGTAGTGCCAGACGAAATGCGGCTTGCCGGCGCTCGAGACCTCCGTGATCGCGTGATACGCGTCAGGGATATGGATCTGATCGGTCATGACGAACGGTTCGGCTTTCGCCAACATATAGGGCAGCCACGCCTTCGCTTTGGAGGAGCGGACCAGATAGACCTTGGTGGTCACCTTAAAAAATTTTTGAGCGCGTTGGACGATCTGCGTCAGATTCACTGTGCCGCCGGGAAGGCGCTCTACATCGACACAGCCGCCGAAGCTGCAATCAAGCGCCGGCGCGGCTGGGGCGCCGGTCAGCAGCGCGGCCAGCATCGCGGCCAGCATGACGCAGATGCGCGATGGCGCGCGACGACGTCTCATTTCGCCTCCGGCTTCTTCGGGCCGCGCAGCACGCTCTCCAGCCAGCCACGGATCTTCGGCGCGCCGACACGGGTGAAAACGGTGTAATGTTCCTCCTGCGCGCAGCCGATCGCCCAGCTGACAACGCCGACGAGCACTGGGCCGCCCACATCCACGATCAACGGTCCGCCTGAGTCGCCTTTGCAGGTGTTGAAGCCTTCCACCCCATCGCCGGCGCACAGCATCGATCCGGTGATCAGACGACCATATTTCTTTTTGCAGATCGCTTGCTCGACGATTTCCAGGTTGAGGGATTGCAGAATGTCCGTCGTTTTGCCGGCGCTGATCATCCGGTTGAAGCCGTCCAGCACATCGGTGCGTCCCCAGCCGGCAACGCGGGCGCACGCGCCGCCAGAGGCGAAGCTTTCGTCGAACGCCCGGCTGGCGACCGCTGCGAAACGGCCGTCAATCGCTTGCAGGGGGCGATCAAGACGAATGATTGCAATGTCCGCATCGAGCGCCGGCTCTCCTTTGGGGCCGGGCGCATAGCTGAAGTCCGGGTGCGCGATCACATGCGTGGCGCGCGCGGACGGCCCCTTGGCTTGACCTTTGATGTCCGGCGTTGTCGCACGGATGGATTTGGGCGAGGCAAGCTGGCAGCGTCCAATTCCGGCGGGACGGCAGGCGGGATCGCGCGGCGGCGGCATCACGCAATGGGCGGCGGTGATCACAATGCCCGGCGCGATCAGAGCGCCGCCACAGGCGATGTCGCCGATGGCGAGCTCGACGATAAAGGGAAACTCTTTGGAGCTGCTGTCCTTTCCGCCGGCGATCGAGGCGCGGGGGGCGCCCGTTTCCGGCGCGCGGCAGCTGAATTGCGCGCGGGCGAGGCCGGATTTCGGTTTGGTTTTGACGTCGGCGATCGGGGCGACGCGCTCACGAGCCGCCGGCTCCTTGCGTTCGCCTTGTTGACCGCTGGGTTGCTCAGTCGCGAGGAGGGCGGCGGCGAACAGGACGCCGGCCAGGATCACCGGGGCGAAAATCCGGACCAAGCGGTCGCGCAGCGCGCGGCCTTCGCCGGCCTCGGCGTCATCATGATCATAGCGTCCACTCATCGCGGCGTAACCCTGTAATAATAGTTCAGCGCGCCCTTCGCGACGCATTGGGCCGTCGCGCCTTTGCGGCCGGCGGCCTCATCCTCCATTGCGCCAGCGCCGAAGGTGGCGGCGTAATAGGCGTCGCGAAATATATCGATTGACTTAAACACGTCTTCCTTTGGGTGTGAGGCGAGTGTGCTGGAGTAGACAAGCCACATACGACCGAGCCCCGTTCCGTCGGCCGGATCCATTCGGAGCAAATAGCCATCGGTCCCATCGCCAAAACAAAGCGTTTCGCCGGCCTTCGCGGCTACGGCTCGGGCTTTGGGATTTTTGGAGTAAGGTCCAGGCGCCAGGCGCTCCACCGGTCCGTCTTTCGGCATTCGGTCCCACAGGGAGACATAGCCGTCAGCTCGGACGGCGACGCATAAAATGAACTCCTCGCCGGCGTTGAACACCGTGTCCGCCGGCTTCAGACGTTTGCCGCCCAGTGAATCATATACCGCGACATCGCAGATCTCGGCGCTCACATGCGCGCCCAGCATCGTCGCCGCGATCAACGCGATTGCGCCGCCCCAAACGCCTTTCATTCGGCCCCTACGCAACTCGGCCTCTCCTTTGTTCGTCCGTCACGCGGAAACGCTACCGAGATAAGTTGGCGAGATTTCGGAAACTCGCCGCTGCAGCAGATCACGAAGTTGCGCCTTGCGCCAGTTGAGGTC
The DNA here is from genome assembly GCA_022760355.1 of Neomegalonema sp. Classification (GTDB taxonomy): domain Bacteria; phylum Pseudomonadota; class Alphaproteobacteria; order Rhodobacterales; family Rhodobacteraceae; genus JALEGB01. The sequence goes on along the minus strand of JALEGB010000077.1, from coordinate 13,095 downwards.
GCGCCTTGATTTGGGCCGCGCTTATCGCCTCGGGGCGCATGTTTGGCGGAAAAGCGGCGTTGCGAGCCTATGGTCGACCTTCCAACCGCGCGAAAAGGCGCGTAAGCAGCCCATCCAAGAAATCGCTTAAGGAGAATGAGTCGGCATGGCCCGCATCTTGGTGACCTCCGCGCTGCCCTACATCAATGGCGTGAAGCATCTCGGCAATCTGGTGGGCTCGATGCTGCCGGCGGACGCGTATGCGCGCTATATGCGCCAGCGCGGCAATGAAGTGTTGCTGATATGCGCAACCGACGAACATGGCACGCCGGCCGAACTGGCTGCGGCCAAGGCGGGTAAAAGCGTGGCTGAGTATTGCGCCGAGATGCATGAGGTTCAAAAGGCGCTGGGCGAAGGCTTCCGTCTCTCCTTCGACTATTTCGGCCGCTCCTCCTCCTCGCACAATCATCGCCTGACCCAGCATTTCGCGGGCGCGCTCGCCGATGCGGGGTTGATTGAAGAGGTGACGGAGCGCCAAGTCTACAGCCATGATGACGGCCGGTTCCTCCCGGACCGCTATATCGAGGGGACCTGCCCGAACTGCGGCTATGAGCGCGCTCGGGGCGATCAGTGCGAGAATTGCACCAAGCAGCTCGATCCGACGGACCTGATCAACCCGCGTTCGGCGATCTCCGGCTCAACCAATCTGGAGCCGCGGGACACAAAGCATCTCTATTTGCGCCAGTCCCAGATGCGGGAAAAGCTGCGCGCCTGGATCGACAGCAAAACCGATTGGCCGGTGCTCACGACGTCGATCGCGAAGAAATGGCTGGATGATGGCGATGGGCTGCAGGATCGCGGCATCACGCGGGATCTGGATTGGGGCGTGCCGGTCAAGCGCGGCGATGCGGAGTGGCCGGGCATGGAGGGCAAGGTCTTCTATGTCTGGTTCGATGCGCCGATTGAATATATCGGCGCCACCGCCGAATGGGCCGAGGCGACCGGACAGGACGACGCGGCCTGGGAGCGTTGGTGGCGCACCGATAAAGGCGCGGATGATGTGCGCTATGTCGAGTTCATGGCGAAGGACAACATCCCCTTCCACACTCTGAGTTTCCCAACCACGATCATGGGATCTGGCGAGCCCTGGAAGCTGGTCGACTATATCAAAGGCTTCAACTGGCTGAACTATGATGGCGGCAAGTTCTCCACCAGCCAGGGGCGCGGGGTCTTCATGGATCAAGCGCTGGAGCTTCTGCCGAGCGATTATTGGCGCTGGTGGCTGCTGTCCAACGCGCCGGAAGGCTCTGACAGCGACTTTACGTGGGAGGCGTTCCAGTCGGGCGTGAATAAGGATCTGGCGGACGTGCTGGGCAACTTCGTCAGCCGCGTCACGAAGTTCTGCCGCTCCAAATTTGGCGAACAGGTTCCGGCGGGCGGTGAAACCGGCGCGGCGGAGGCGGAGCTGATCGCTGAGCTCGACAAACGCGTCAACGCCTATGCGGCGGCGATGGAGGCGATTGAGCTGCGCCGCGCGGCGCAGGAGCTGCGCGGCGCCTGGGTGGCTGGCAACGAGTATTTGCAGCGCGCGGCGCCGTGGGCGGTGTTCAAAACGGATCCGGAGGCCGCGGCGGCGATCATCCGCACCGCGCTGAACCTCATTCGCCTCTATGCGTTGATTAGCCGGCCGTTCATTCCAGATGCCTCGGCGGCGTTGCTGAAGGCGCTGAAACTGCCCGAGGATGCGGCGCAGGAGTGGCCAGCAGGCGCCGAAGCCGCTTTGTCGGCGCTGCCGGCCGGGCATGCGTTTGACGTGCCGGATAACCTGTTCGGCAAGCTCGACGACGCGCAGGTCGCGGAGTGGAAAGCGAAATTCGGCGGCGGTCAATAGCGAGGAGGGGCGGATGAAAGACGCAGAGCGCGCTCAACGACTGCTGGACGAAGGCGTCGCCTTGCAGCGATCCGGCCGCTTGGAGGAAGCGCTGAAACGCTTTCGCCTGCTTCTTAAATCTCTGCCGGGGCATCCCGTTGCGCTGACGACGCTCGCCATGTGTATGTGCGAAATGGGGCGCTTCGGCAAAGCGTTGCCGTTGCTTGAGGAGGCGCAGCGGAGCGCGCCGGACGATTGGCGCATTCTGCATGGGGTCGGCGTCTGCAATCACAGGCTCGGGCGGCATCAACGCGCTATTGAGGCGCTTAGCGCGTCGTTGCAGAAGAACCCTGTCAACGCCGACGCGCGCCTGTCGCTCGGCGCCGCCCTCGGGAAGGTCGAGCGCTACGAGGAAGCCGTGGCGACCGTGCGCGCAACGATCGATCCGAAGCGGAACAACCTTCGCGCGCTGCGGATCCTGACCCAGATACACGCCGCTTTCGGCAAACGCGCGGCGCAGGCCGAAGCGGCGATTGCGGCGTGGCGCGAGGCGCCGGAGCGGCTGGACGTCAACGCGGAGGCGCGCCTTGCCGCGCAATATGTGTGTGATTGGAGCCTGTACGAAGAACTCGATAACGATATTGAACAGAGGTTGCTGGCCTTAGACGCGTCGCCGGCCGACGATGTCCCGTCTCCCTTCACTATGCTTTCTAGAACGGAGAACCGGCGCGTTCACCTACATGTCGCCCGTCGATATGCGCTCAACATCACAAAGGGCGTCGCCGAAGCGCCGGCGCCCAAGCGGCATCAGCAGAAAAAGTCTGGCAAGCTTCGTATCGGGTATCTCTCTGGCGATTTCCACGATCACCCGACGATGCATTTGATGGCGGGCGTATTTCGCGAACATGACGCGGAGAAGCTCGAGTTTTACTGCTATTCGCACGGTCCTGATCGGGAAGGCGCCTACCGCCAGTTGCTCCGCGATCGGGCTGCGGGGTTTCGCGAAATTCGAGGACATTCACGAGAGGAGGCGGCGCAGGTCATCCGGGACGATAAATTAGATCTCTTGATTGACCTAAAAGGGCACACCTTCGCCGCGCGGACCGACATCTGCGCGCTTCGTCCCGCGCCGGTTCAGGCGACCTATTTGGGTTTTCCCGGAACGTTGGGCGCCGACTTCATCGACTATGCTATAACTGATTCAATGGTGACGCCTGAATCGCACGCTGGCGACTATGACGAAGTGCTTGCATATCATCCCGTCTGTTATCAACCGAATGACGACGCCCAGTCTGTCAGTAACGAGACGCCAAGCAGAGATGAACTAGGGCTGCCGGAGCATGCCGTCGTTTTCTGTTCATTCAATCAGTTCTACAAAATTGATCCAGTTCGTTTTGGAAGTTGGCTTGAAATTTTACGTCGGGTTGAAGGGTCGGCGCTTTGGCTTTGGGGTGGTGTTGAGGAGGCCGAGCAGGCGCTCCGGGCTAGAGCGTCTGAATCGGGCGTTGCGCCGGAGCGTTTGGTGTTTGGGGCCAAAGCGCCGAAACCGGCGCATCTTGCGCGCCTGCGGCAGGCGGATCTGGGGCTCGATACGCGGATCTATAACGGGCATACGACGACGTCGGACGCGGTGGCGGTCGGAACGCCGGTGTTGGCGACGATGGGCGAGGCCTTTGCAAGCCGCGTGTCCGGTTCGATCCTCTCCGCGCTTGGCGCCGAAGAACTGATCGCCGCGGATGAGGCGGACTTTATTGAACGCGCCGTCGCGCTCGGGAGCGACCGCGCGGCTCTCGCTGCGTTGAAAGATCGCGTCCGCGCCGCCCGATCAACGTCGCCGCTCTTTGACAACACAGGCTACACGCGAGATCTGGAGCGGCTCTACGCGGCGATGATCGAACGTGGTCCCGGGCCCGCTGACCGAACACCGCTGCGGCTGAGATAAGCTATCCTGGCGCAGCGTGCTCGCGCCTAGGCGCGCGCCGGCGCCCGCCCTTCAAGCGCCGCAAAGATCTCTGTTGGCGCGGCGGATCGGCTCGCGATAAAGCACGGGGCTCAAGCGTCTTTGTTTTCTGAGCGGCTGCGCCGCCAAAATATGGGGATGCTCGGTTAAAATGGCGCCGCGCGGCGGCCAACAAAGAGGACGGCGCGATGGCGACGGCGGAACAAGCGCAGAAGCTCTACAATGATGCGCTGGAGTTTCAAAAAGCGGGCAAGCATCGGCAGGCGGCGAAACTCTACCACCGGCTGTTGGATATGGCGCCGGGCCATCCGGTCGCGCTGACCAATCTGGCGATCTGCTATGGCGATATGGGGCAGTATGACAAAGCCCTGCCGCTGCTTAAAAATGCGATCCGCGCCAAGCCGGGCGACTGGATCATTTTGAATGCGCTCGGGGCTTGTTTTTACCGCCTCGGCCAGGCTGAAGAGGCGCTCCGCGCCTTGGAGGCGTCGATCGCGCATAAGCCTGACAATCTAGAGGCGGCTTTCTACGCCGGGCTGGCGCTTGAGCAGCTTGAGCGCTGGAATGACGCGGTGGGCGCGCTGACCCGCGCCGCAGGGCCGAACCGAGACAACGCGCCAGCGCTGAAAGAACTGGCGCGTTTGCAGGCGCGTCTTGGCGATCGTGAGGCCGAGGCCGAGGCGGCGCTGGCGGCATGGCGGGCGGCCCCGGATCGTCTTGCTTACAATGTCACAGCCCGTTTCGCCGCGCAGCAGATCGCGGACTGGGGCAATTACGACGCGCTGGACGCAGGTTTTGAGGACAAGGCGGCTGCGGCCGATCCCCGCGCAGACTATTTGGGCGAGCCGTTCAACAGCCTGTCGCGGACCGAAAGCCGAGCGGTTGAGCGGCGTTTGGGCGAAAGCCGCAGCGCTTATCTGATCGGGGCGTTGGGCGATGCGAAGCCTTACACCGCCTATGCCGCGCGGAAACCGGGCGCCCCATTGCGGGTTGGATATCTTTCCGCGGATTTCCACGATCACGCGACCATGCATTTGATGGCGGGCGTTTTCCGCGAGCATGACCCCAACGCGGTGCTGTTCTACTGCTATTCCTATGGGCCGGATGATGCGGGCCCATACCGGCAGCTGTTGCTTGAACGCGCCGAGGGCTTCCGGGAGCTGCGCGCCCTGACGGCGGCCGAGGCTGCGGCGGTCATTCACCAGGATCAATTGGATCTGCTGATCGATCTGAAAGGCCATACTCAGGATGCGCGCCTTGAGATCTGCGCGTTGCGGCCGGCGCCGGTGCAGGCGAGCTATCTCGGCTATCCGGGGACGTTGGGGGCGGATTTTATCGACTATGCGATCACCGATGAGATCGTCGCTCCGGATGCGCATGCGAATGATTTCTCGGAAGTGCTCGCCCATCACCCTGTCTGCTATCAGCCGAATGACGATGCTCAGGCTGTGGAGCCGACTCCCTCCCGCGCCGAGCTTGGGCTGCCGGAGGAGGGCGTGGTGTTCTGTTCCTTTAACCAGATCTACAAGCTCGATCCGGTTCGCTTCGGCGCATGGATGGAGGTTTTGCGTCGGGTTGATGGGGCGGTGCTGTGGTTGTTGCAGGGCTCAGAGCAGTCGAGCGCAGCGCTGAAGGCGCATGCGGAGGCTGCTGGAATTGCTGCAGAGCGGTTGATTTTCGCGCCGCGGGTGGCGAAGGCGGCGCATCTGGGGCGGCTTCGCGCCGCCGATCTCGCGCTCGATACTCGGGTCTACAACGGCCACACGACAACAACGGACGCGTTGAGCGTCGGCGTGCCCGTTCTGGCGACGATCGGCGATCATTTCGCCAGCCGCGTGTCAGCGTCAATCCTGACAGCGCTTGGCGTCGACGCGCTGATTGCGAAGGACGAGGCGGACTTCATCGAGCGCGCGGTTGCGCTCGCGTCAGATCGGGAAGCCGTTGTCGCGTTGAAAGAGCAATTGGCCGAGGCGCAGAAAACGCGGCCGCTATTCGATAGTCGTCGTTACACGAAAGACTTGGAGCGGCTGTATGCGGCGCTTGCGGAGCGCGGAGCGTCGCCGCAAAATCGGGCGCCCATCCGGATTTAGCGCCTGATATATTAGAAGCTAAGCAACCAGCTCACGCGAGGAGCGCCGTACTTTTTCATGAGTACTGGCGTTTCTCGGCAAACGCGACCTAATGGGCGCGCAATTAAGTGATTTCTCAGCGTTGTCGCCTAGGCTTGAGCAATAAAGCGCTTGAGGTTGTCGGCAAGGCGAGGCTGTTCGGTGCACTCAGAGGAAAAGCTTAGCAAGAGCCGGCGGGCGGCAAACTTTGCCGCCGTGCTGGTGGGCGTGGTCCTCGCATTCGTTGCCATTGTCGTCTTCGCGATCGTGATTCAGCAGGAGCGTTCGAAGCGTCAGGAATTATATGAGAGTGCGGCGAAACGGGCGTCGCATCTCATTGAAATTAAAATTCAGGGCGCCGTTCGTATTTTGGAGCACATGCGCGCTGGCGTGATGCTCGAAGTCGGGCATGGCCATGAAGATTTGGCCGTTTTTTTCCGCCGGTATGTTGATGTCACCGGATTGCTAAAAAAGTATCCGCAGTTCAGAGCATTGTCGTTGGGGCTCATTTCTCGCTCGGGTCCGGAGGCGGCGAAGGCGGTTGCTACACCGTCACATCGATGGGCCCGCGAGAGCGCCTTTAGCGTTAAGGTCGTCGCCACACGGCCGCGTTCGGCTGAAGCAGTGACGCTCGGCTATGACCTTGCGACATCACCAGTGCGCGGCGCAGCTCTCCGACATGTGCGGGATAGCGGCGAAAGCGGCGCGACGGGGCGTGTATCATTGAAAACCGATGGATATGGCGTGCTTCTTTTCACGCCGCTCTATCGCCAAACGCTTAAGCCAGCCACGCGCACGGCGCGTCGGCGTTTGTTCCACGGCGTTATCATTGCGCCATTTCAGCTGGATAACTTCTTCACTAAGTTTCGTGGCGAGCTTGCTCCTCTTGGTCTCGTGTACGAGATCCATGATCTCGGTCCCAAGCTCGGAGGTGTGAGCCGCCGCGCTAACCGCCATACGGTCCTCGCTAATTCAATGCTGGCCGGGCGGCGACCGAGTAGCTGGAAACTGAGCGAGATGCTCGTCAGCCGCGGCGAGGACACGATTTCTTACGATTTGTCAGTCGGCGGCCGAAAGTGGCGTCTTCTTGTGGCGCCGCAAAAGAGCAGCGCAGCCTCGGTTGGAGAGCGGCTGGCTTACGGGTTGCTTGGATTAGGCGGCTTGCTGTCAATCGCTGCGGCGCTTTTAACCCGCCAGCATTTTGCGGCGGCCCAGTTGCTGGGAGAGCGCGTTCGGGCGCGAACGCGTGAGTTGGAGGCGTCCAAGCGGGCGCTTGAACTGTCTGCGGCCGCGCTTGCTGAGGCGAATGTCGTCATCAATAAGCGAGCCTACAATGATGAGTTGACTGGCTTGAACAATCGGCGCGCTCTAACAGACAAACTTGCCCAGCTGCTGGACGACAAGGTTGAGGGGCCGGATCAAATTACCCTGCTGCACCTGGATTTAGATCGGTTTAAACAAATAAATGATACGTTGGGCCACGCAGGCGGCGATTTTATTTTGCGCCATGTCGCAGATATATTGCTGACAGCATTCGGGGAAGACGCCTTTATTGCCAGGGTTGGCGGCGATGAGTTTGTTATTATTGCTCCAGCAGGCATGAGCCGCCAACGGATTTTGGCCGCGGCTGATGAAACAATCCAGCAATGCGCCCGCCCCGTGGAGGTTATGGGGCGCCCCTGCCGGTGCGGCGCAAGCATAGGCTTCGTTGTCGCCAAACGCCGGGAGATTAATGCGCAGCAGCTGCAAATCAACGCCGACTTGGCGCTTTATCTAGCCAAAGCGAACGGTCGCAATCGATGCGAAGAGTTCACGGATGCTCTTAAAAAGCAGGTGGTGGAGAAAAAGCAGCTGGCGGACGACCTGCTGCGAGGACTGGAGGAGGGGGAGTTCTTTCCGGTATTTCAACCGCAACTCTACTCCGAGAGTGGCGTGCTCGCAGGCGTGGAGGCGCTGGTTCGATGGCGGCATCCTGACAAAGGCGTCCTGCGACCAGACAGTTTTTTGCCCATGGCCGAGGAGCTTGGCGTGATCGCGCAGATTGATCGCCTTGTCCTGGATCAGTCGATCGAAATGACGCGCCGCGCCGCGGCTCATGGGATCTTCATCCCGAAGCTCAGCACCAATTTAAGCTTCGGTCGGCTGGAGCATCCGGATTTTAAGCAATCGATCGCCGATCTTCAGCCAGCCGATTGTCAGCTGTCTTTCGAAATTCTAGAATCGGTGTTTCTGGATCAAGACAGCGGCAACGCTCTGATGAACATCGATTATATGCGCGAGCTTGGGTATCAGATTGAGGTCGATGATTTTGGCAGCGGCAGGGCCTCCGTGGTGGGGCTGACCAAAATTAAGCCGGATCGGTTTAAGATCGACAGGCAGCTGATCACCCCTATCGTCCATCAGCAGGACAGACGTCGCCTGGTGGCGGCTGTTATTGAGATGGGCCAAGCGCTTGGCATTGGCGTAACAGCCGAAGGCGTGCAATCCGATCGAGAAGCGGCCCTTCTGCGGGAAATGGGCTGCGATGTTTTGCAGGGCTACTATTGTTCGCCCCCCCTTGAGGAAGCCGACCTTTTTAAGTTTGTAGCGACCCTCCCTGATGGGGGCCAGGGGCGTATCGCAGAGGTTAATGGCGTCGCGTGACGGCGCAGCGGCCTACTGGACGCTGGCTCGGCCAGATTTATGAGTTTGCATCCTAGTTTGAAGAGCGCTTAGCCGCATCCTCTCGGCGCTGTTGGATCTGTTTCACCAGCCCGTCGCGATCGTTTTTCACACGTTCGACCATCGCCGTCAGGCGATCCGGCCGTTTGTCATGCTTTCCGCTCCAGTCAATGATCGCCAGCATAACCGGAGCGAGGTCATAGCCTTTTGGGGTCAGCTCATAGAGGAAACTGCGGAAGTTTTGAGGGTCGCGACGCTTGTCCACAATCCCTTCGGATTCGAGCAGTTTCAGACGGTTCGCCAGGATGTTGGTTGAGATCGCCTCATCCGCCGCCAGAAACTCTCCATAGGTTTTCTTTTCCCCAAACATCATCTCGCGGATGATGAGCAGGGTCCACCGGTCTCCAAACACGTCTAGCCCGAATGCGATCGGGCAGCCCGATGGGCGTTTCTCGTCTGAACTGTTCATCCAGAAAATTTAGCCTTTCAACTTGCGTTTTGCAATTTGTGAATCTAGATAAGGTCAACTTGCAAAACGCAAGTTGACTGCGGGGCTCGGAAGCCACGCGAAGGAAGGATGCGATGAAACGCGAGAGCACCTCAAATACGAAGCCGCCAAGCGGAGGCTGGTCCAGACGCAGCGTCCTGGCGAGCGGGACCGCGACGGCGGGCCTGGCCGCACTGACGCAGTTCACCGGCGCCTTGGCGAAACCCACCACAACTGGAAAGGAGACGGCCGTGCAGCCGAAAGCATTTGTCTATACCGAAGTGCAGATCTCGGTTCCCTTCGCAGACGCGCCCTGGCGGGACATCAGCGAGAAGATCCGCAAACAACCTGGTTTTCTGAACAAGACCTGGCTGTCCGGGCTCGGCAACAATTCGCTGGGCGGGTTCTACGCCTTCGACAGCATCGAGAACGCGCTTCGATTCGTGACGGTGTACTTCCCGACGGAGCCGCGAGCGTTCGGAACCGCGCATAATACGCGCGTGTTTGATGCGGAAGTGGTCGCAGAGGCCAGTCTCGATCTCAGCTCACCTCATTTCGGCGCGAAGCCCGGCCGCGCGCCCGGCGCCTTCGTCTACACCGAGGTTCAGGTGAGCGTGCCCTTCGACAAAGCGCCTTGGCGGGACCGGAACCCGGTGTTGCGCAAGACCCCAGGCCTAATCGCCAAGACCTGGCTGAGCGGCCTCAACACCAACACCATCGGCGGCATCGACGCCTTCGATACGGTCGAGAATGCTCGAGCCTTCGCGGTCGACGCCTTCCCGGAAACAGCGGCGCGCATGAACGCCGCCTTCTACACCCGGCTCTTTGACGCCTCGGTGACAGAGGAGGCGAGCAAGCTCCTCAACTCGCCTTACTACGCCTGATCGTCATAGAGAAACTCCAAGAAAGGTCTGTATCATGAAACGCACTCTCTCTGTCCTTGCTCTACTGGGCGCGGTTGCAGTCTCCGGTCCCGCCAACGCTGCGGAATGCTTCCCAATCGGCGGCGTCGCCGTTCCGAACTTCTTCTCCGAAGGCGAAGGCCAGCCCATCGTTATCTCGGCGACGCTGACCGGCACAGTGCACAACGCCGCTGGCAAGATCCTCGCGCAGCGCAAGACCGAGACCGGCCTGGAGATGGATATTGAGCATTATTTCGGTCGCAGCGACGGCGGCGCCTTCCTGACCAAGGACAAGGCCGTGCTGACGGCCATTCCCGGCAAGCCGGGCCGCTATATGATCGAGATTACCTACGACATCCAAAAGGACACGACGCGCGGTACGCTGAAAGGCGTCCATGGCCAATTCAGCAGCTACGGCCTCGTCGATCTGCGCGACGAAAGCAACCTGGTCGGTATGGTCCGTTACACCGGCAAGATCTGCAAGTAAGCGCCGATCGAAAGCGGGCGGCGCCTCAACCGCCCGCGTCTTTGCGCTGTTCGCGGCGCTTCGTAAGGAAATCCCTCATGACAGATGAAGTTCATATCGGCTTCTTGATCTTCCCCGACATGACGCAGCTCGACGTCACTGGGCCGGCTGAAATCCTAAGCCGATTGCCCGGCGGCGTCATACACATGATTTGGAAGGACCGCGCGCCGGTCCCGGCGGACGCAGGCTTCTCGATAAACCCGACGACGACTTTCGATGATTGCCCGCAACTCGACGTGCTGTGCGTTTGCGGCGGAATGGGCGTCCTGCCCTTGATGGAAGACCAAGACGTGATCGGCTTTATGCAGCGTCAGGCCGCCGCGGCGCGCTACGTCGCTTCGGTTTGCAGCGGGTCCTTGCTGCTCGGCGCCGCAGGTTTGCTGGAAGGCTATCGCGCCGGTTGCCATTGGGCGTTTTTAGAGATGCTGCCCAAGTTCGGGGCGACGCCGGTCGACCAACGCGTGGTTCGCGATCGCAACCGCCTCACGGGCGGCGGCGTCACCGCTGGAATCGATTTCGGCCTGACCCTGGTCGCGGAGCTCGCCGGCGAAGAGGACGCGCGAATGATCCAACTGATGGTGGAATACGACCCAGCGCCGCCTTTCGACAGCGGATCGCCTAAGAAAGCTGGGCCAGACCGCGTCGCGGCGGCGAAGCGGCTTATCGAGGCCGCCGTAAGTTAAGCAGCGAGCGTCGTCGCGCGCCTGTCCGCCGATCGATCGAGTTGGGGCGACAGGCGCTGTGAGCCGCAGAAACAACGGCGTCAGCTCCCTAGCTGTGAGCAGAACAGAACGCGGTGACAGCTGACATGCAGCCGCAAAGCTCGGCTATCATAGTGAAAGCGGGCGAGAGATTCGCTTCGACGAACTGCGCCTCCGGGCCAGGAGCTGACTTGGAGCATCACACCGGGTCACACTTGCGACGTGACAGCGCCGGGCTATCGATAGCCGGCAGTCGGCGATTAAGGGAGGTAGCCGAAGCTGATCCGCTTTAGACTTTCTCGGAGGTGTGGACGGCAGTCGAATTGCGAGGCTGTCCCGGAAGGATATGACTTACTAAACAAAGGGGTTATGAACAGCATGTCACCGTCGGACTTTGTCACGCACTATGAAGCTGCGCTAGCTACCCAAAAATGGGAAGCCGTAAGTCCGCTGATTCATCCAAGGGCGACTGTGATTTTCTCCGATGGATCAGTTCACAACGGCAAAAAAGCCGTTCAGATAGCCTTTGAACGTAACTTTAATGCCATTAAAAGCGAAATATATAAAATATCCAATGTTCATTGGCTGCTTGATTTATCTGATAATGCGGCATTTTTCTTTGATTTTTCTTGGAGGGGCGTCGTTGATGGCGCGAAAATATCAGGATCTGGAAGAGGGTCGTCCATTCTGATTTGTGAACATGGCAAGTGGCAACTTTTAATGGAACATTTAGGTCCGTCCGCGGACTAGAAAACCAGATTGTTCGCAGTCCGCGGTAATGATCGCGCTCATGTCCCGACGTCCGGATCTGCGCCACCTCCGTCGATCGCCTCAAAGACCGTTTGGCCGGGGCTCGCAGGAAGGTGATATTCTGCTGCCGCGACTCGTTTCGGCCCCGAGCGACCGAGTGGGGTTACGAACGGCCGTCAGCCGCCGAATCTCCTCCTGCGGCTTTCGATCCACAACCCGGATCGATCGCCGAAAAAGCCGATCCGCAACCTTGAACGGCGGCTATCTAGCCGAGGGCCGCTAACCGATGCGCATTTGCGATCTGCAGGAGCTGGGCTGGAGCGGGCTCTGGGTTGCCGATGTTGAGGCCGGTCTTCGCGATCCTGGCTAATTGCAGCCGAGCAGTTGTTTTTCGATAACGCTAAGATCGGGCAGGCGTGGCGCGCGCTTTCGTCGGATGCTTAAGCCGAACGCGCGCGCCGAAGACAGGTTGAGAAATTGCGCGTCAGGGCTCGGCTAGAGCGCAGCCGTCCCCGGAGCACTCTGTTTCTTCAGGCGCGATGCGCCGCTCCTGCTTTTGCGCGTCGGCGTCCGCCGTGGCGCCGGCGCTCGAGAGGGAACCGATTGTAGCCCCTAGCGCCAGATCGTCCAGTCTCCCGAAATAGTGAAAGACGATGCGGCCCTCGCGATCGATCAGGATGGTGGTCGGCGTTCCCTTCATTCGATATCGCGCCATGGTTTCAGGAAGCGCCGCCGCGCCGGGCTGATCCACCCCGATCGGGAAGGTCAGCTTGTATTCGTGGATGAAGGCCTGCAGCGCCACGGGCGTCATGGCTTCGTGATGCTCAAAAACCGAATGCAAGCCAATGACGGCGAGATCCGTATGGCCGAACAGCTCCTGGATCTTCTGCGTCTGCGGAATTGCATGTGCGACGCTACCTGGGCAGAGCATTTGAAAGGCGTGGATCAGAATCGGGCGGCCCCGAAGCCCGGCCAGCGACAAGGTTTGCTCGGTGTTGAACCATTGCGATATGACTAGGGTGGGAACTTATAAATCTGGCCGAGCCAGCGTCCGGCAGGCGGCTTTTGGCTGGGAAGCGACGGGCGCGCCGGGTGGATTCCTGGGCCCAGGCGCTGGACCAAGCCCAAAGACGTCTGCCGGACGCCCGGCG
>JALEGB010000076.1 GCA_022760355.1 Neomegalonema sp. | reverse complement strand
GGCCGTTAAGGCCCGCCGCGCCGATGGTACTCTGGCTTAAGCCACGGGAGAGTAGGTCGCCGCCAAACCTGATCAGAACACACAGCAAGCTCTCTCTATACGAACAAATACAAAAAGCCCCTCCACGCAGAAATGCGGGGAGGGGCTTTTTGCGCGCCTACGTGGCTGGAACTGTGTGAACGCGACAAGAAACAACGCGATCTCTAAGTATGCTCTGGCCTGGCCAATAGCTAACTAACCCGGCGATACACCGCCAAATAAGTCGTGCCTTCTGAGCTGCCAAGGCACCCTTTCTTTTCTACGGAAAAGACCGTGTGGAGCTCCCAGCCACCATCTGCCTGATTATTGAGGTGACTAGACAGCTCTTCTATCGCCTTATCATTGAACGCTGCGCCGATTGCTTCGACCTTGTATCTCATAACTTCTCCTCCAGTGAATCGCACCATTCATATTTTATTCCGGGCGGCAGGTCTAAGCCGCCCGTATCGGCGCGGCACCGTCGGAGCCGGCCAATTGTGAGGAGCAAGCCGCGGCGGAATCCGAAGAAACGGATGCTGAGCTCGCAAAATCTGGAACAGCTCGGTTCAAATGCGCAGCGGGCGCCAATGCTCTCCGGGCGAATTCGGCGATATAGTCGGCATGCGGCGACGCCGAGCCAAATCAATCCGATACGCTTTGGTCGCGGCAATGTCTCGATGGCGACGTCCCAAAGCAGGGGGATGCCGAGCTTCCGTGAAACGCGCGCCCGCAGATGCTCGGGAACATCAAGCTCGAATGTGGCTGTTGGTTCGCATTTTGGGCACATGTCCCCTCCCCCGTTGCTTAACCTTTAGCTCGAGGGGCTCTGCAGCTCAAGCTGACGCATTCGAAAAATGTTTGGACGCTTGAGCGGTCATCAGAGGTGGGACGCGCCGGCGGCGGCGTGTCCCTGTGCGTGGCGGTTGGGGCTAGCCGGGTTGGAACTTTTCCCCTCGAAATACTCGGCCTGCGTCGCCGCGCTCCAACGCAGTGTGCGCGCGCCAGAGATCGTCGCGGAGATTGTCTCGCGCTGCCGCCGCCTCATCAGTGAACTGTGCGGCGAGCCGAGCCAGCGCCAGCGCCTTGTTGCGGGCCTGACTGCGCTCTTCCTGCGCTTGGGCGGATTTCCCCGTGGGCAGATGGACAATTCGCACCGCGGTGTCGCGTTTATTGACGTTCTGCCCACCAGGGCCGGAGGCGCGGCAGGTTTCCACCCGCAATTCGCGCTTGTCCAACCTCAGCGGCCCATCCTCTGCAGGGGGGACGACGACGCCGACGCCGACAAACCAGTTTTTGCGCTTGTGCCCCGGTCGGTAGGGGCTCTTGCAAATCCACTGAACCTGCCCGGCCTGCGCCCAAGCGAAGCGGCGCGCCCCGTCGCCCTCGCAGGCGAGCAATGCGGAGGCCGCGGTGCCGGCCTGCGGTCCGTCTACTACTGTGAGTATTTCGGCGCTTAGGCCCTCCGCATGGGATTCGCGCAGAAGCTGTTCGGCCAGCAGCACGACGGCGCGGGCGCATTCCACCGGGCCGCGGCCGCTGGTGATTTGGATCCAGGCGCGCTCAGTCATCGGCGGCCACCTCGTTTCTTGTCGTTTTGTCGGGTTCGTTCAGTTGCGCGACGCGCCTCAGCTGGCGGCAGCTTGTAGGTCGCCAGGGGGCGTAGTCGCGCCAGCGGGACAGCAAGGCCCGCCTCCACAAGATCGGCCAGAACCCGGTCGATCGATTTGTAGGCCTCCGGCGCCTCCTCGAACAGAAGCGCGCGATCGCCGCAAATTACGCGCGAGCCAAGCGCCGTCGTTTCTAAATCGGCAGTGCGTTTTTTGCCGAGACGGCCTCGCGCCTCCGAACGCGCCCATTTGCGGCCAGCGCCATGGGCGATCGACCACAGCGCGTCAGCCTGCGCGATCGGGCGCACAAGATGCGAGGCGTCGCCGCGTGACCCCGGGACGACCAGCTGCGGCAGAGCGGCAGATTGGACGCCCTTGCGATGCAGCCAGCCGCCGCCGTCTGGAGCCGGTTCAACAAGATTGTGAGGCGCGTCAAAGAGCGGCTCCAGCGCCGCCCCTAGCCGGTTGGCAGCGCCCATCGCCAGCGCGAGCCGGTTCGCCTTCGCCCAGCGGACGCAATCATCGTGGCGCGCGCGCCATGCTTGCGCCTCGGGCGTGTCGAGCCCGTCAAAGCCGGCGGAGCCATGCGCGCCGGTCTGGTCACGGAACAAACGCCCGCCGAGCCCGCGTGAGCCTGAGTGCACGAGAATGAGCAGCTCATCCGTTGCGACTTCCGCCTCATCGGTTGCGTTCTCGACCATCTGCAGTTCGACAAAGTGATTGCCGCCGCCGACAGTGCCAAGATGGCGTCGATAGTTCGGCTCATCCTTCGCGCCGACAGCCTCCAGCGCAGCGTCACGATACTGCTCCGCCGCTGTCTCTAGCGTGGCGAGACGCTCAACAGCGCGATCCAGCTTCAGCTTGCGCCGTGGCGTGTCCAGACGAAACAGCGCATAGCCGCAGCCGACATCTTCGCCGATCAGATGCGGGTAGATGCGTTCGGCGTGCAGAAATGCGGCGCCGTTCGGAATGCCTTTGCCAGGGTGAAGGTCGGGCAGGCCGACCGCGGATATCATGCCAAGCGAAGCTGCTGTCTGCTCGAGCTGCGCGACTGCTTTGCTTTCAATCCAGGAATCTTCAGAAGCGACGATCCGGCATACGCCGTTCGTCGAGAGGGTAAAGCCCATGATGCGTCCATTCGCTCAGGGAAATAGGAAGTGTCTTGCGGTGGATCTGGATATCGGTTCGCATGATCTGCCCTCCTCTGCTGGCTTGGCGCAAAATGGTTTGAGGCAATGTGGCGTTGGAATTGGGCGAGTAAAAGGCCCTGGCGCGGCGTCTTGGGGAAGATCGCTTCGCCACTGGTTTGTGGATAGACAGTACTTCGATGGTTGGGAGAGACTGCCGGCGCCAGTTGAGAAAATATCCGGAGGAGAAGCAATGCGCTCTTTTTTGCAGATCGGCGTCGCAGCCTTATTGGGGGGCGTCATGGCCCTGCCCGTGGCGGCGTCCGCCGAGGTGAAAGAACTGAAGCTTACGGGCGTCGTCCGTGATTTTAAGTCGGCGCATCCAGACTTCGAGCGCGCCATCGCAACGGAGCGCGGGTTGGTGACCAAATGGCTCGGGCCGGATGGCAAGCCGGTTTATGCTGGTCGGAAGGGCAGTCGCACAACCAGTGGCGCAGAGAATTTTGATCAGTGGTATCGGACCATACCCAAGATAAACAAAGCAGTTCGCCATACGATTACGCTGAAGGATCCGGACGGTGACGGCGTCTACACATATGCGAGCTCTAGTTTTTTTCCGATTGATAAGCGTTTATTTGGCAACGAAGGCCGCTCTCACAATTACCATTTCACCTTTGAGATCGGAACCGAGTTTACGTATACGGGCGGAGAAGTTTTTACGTTCACCGGCGATGATGATCTTTGGGTGTATATTGATGGTCGCCTGGTGATTGATTTGGGCGGCGTCCATTCGGCCCAGAGGGCGTCCGTTTCTCTCGATAAGCTTGGCCTCAAGAAGGGCCAAACCTACAGGCTGCATGTCTTTTTTGCGGAGCGACATACGACGCAGTCAAACTTCAAGATTGAGACCTCGATTGCGCTGCGCGACCGTTCGGAAGGCGAAGCGGCGCGCGTCGCATCGGATCTGAGCGAGAAGGGGCGGACGACGCTGTATGGTATTCGGTTTGACTTCGACTCTGCGGAGCTGCGGCCGGACTCATTTGAAACACTCACCGCCTTGCTGACGGCGCTGCGCGACAATCCCTCATGGTCAATTCTGATCGCTGGGCACACGGACACACGTGGCGAGGATGATTATAATCTCGCCCTCTCGGAGCGTCGGGCGGCGTCCGTTCGAGCATGGCTCATCGCTGAAGGCGTTAAAGCTGAACGGCTTCGTAGTGTGGGGCGCGGAGAAAAAGAACTGCTGCGTCAGGAAGATACCGATGAGGCGCATGCATTAAATCGGCGGGTTGTTGTTTCGATTACGAAGTGACGCCCTGGGGGCGGCCCGCTGTGAGCCGGCTTTGATTGGGCCGCACCCCATCTTTGCTTAAATCGTAAATCTGGCGTCGGCCGTGTTTAGCTGCGGCTCCGATATGTCAGTATTATTTGACCAGTTTTTGGGCTGATGTGATGTAAGTCAATTTCAAATTTATGATTTTTTCCTCATGCTTCACGGTCGTTAATTAAGAAAGTTAGTTCTCTATTTAATTGATTTCGTTAGCGTCGCCCCTAATAGGAATGCTGGGCGATTGGAGTAGTTCAATGCCGAACCTGAATGACCCGAAGTGGGTGGCGGCGATCCAGAATAATAAAGACATGGGAAAGGCGACCTTGGCGACGCGTCTGTTGCTGACGCGCTTGCGCCAAGAGGTCAAAGCCAACCCTGGTAGCCTCCGCGAAAAAGCGCGCGAGCTATTTGAGTTTTTCGAGAAAAATGCTTTCGCGCAAAAAGACGTCGCGTTGCTCTAAACGGCTTGTAGGGGAAAAACATGCGTAACTTTATCTGCTCGCCGGAAGAGGCTGCAAAAGTCATCGAGCGCGGCGCTGTTCTTATGGTCGCTGGATCCGAGGAAGCGTTGGCGCAACTGCCAAAGGGGTCGTGGATTGGCGGAACTTCCGTTTATTTCATGACGGATCAAGGCGGCATGGTCGACAAGAACCGCGTGTTCTGCTCGGAGATCGACGAAGCCTCCGCAGCGCGCGTTGTCGCGCTAAGCGTTGATGAACTGCCCTCACTCGCACAGGGGCGGGCGCAGAACGGGTTCACCGGCTTGCTTATCCCCGCCTTCTCCGAGGCGCATACGGCGTTTGCGATGGAGGCGTCGCGCTACGAGGGGTTGTTCGAACAACCTGTCGTGGGGTGGATTGCTGGCGTGCATCTGGATGAGATCGGCAAGCGAGCGCCAAAGGTCTATAATGGCGCGACGGGCGAGGCGTTCGACGATCGCGCCGTCGCGATCTATGTCGAACTGCCGGAGGAGCTGCAGCCGAACGTCGATATCGTGAGCCCCTTTGAGCAGGGCGACAGCGACGCGTCGTCATTCGTGTTTGATGAGGACGGCTTCTCGGCGACAAGCGTTGTCGTCGATGGGAAGCGTGTAAATCTGGCGGAACACATCGCGTCTCATCAGATTGACACCCGGTTGCCGTTGGTCGCGAACTACGCTGGCGCGCTGGTGAATGTTTCGATCAGCGCTGTATCGGACGAGAAAGGCGAAGTCAGCTTCTACGCTCCAGTCACGGCGGGCATCGAATATCGCTTCGCGAAGCCCATCGACTGCTACGCGTCGAGCTTCGCGGATAAGATCCGGGGCGACGGGAGCAAATCTTTCTCCTGCAACTGCGTGCTCAATTACCTCTATGGCGATCTGGAGGGGCGATCGACTGGCGCGTTCACCGGTCCGGCTACCTTTGGCGAGATCGCGTATATTTTGCTGAACCAAACCATGGTTCATCTCGAGTTTGACAAGGCGGCCTAATTTAAGTTGCAGCTGAGGCTGTAGGGCTTCAGCCAAACTACGGGCGTGAATGAGCGGAGGAGGGCCCTGAGCGGCCCTCCTTTGCGTGATGAAAGCTTCCAGAAAGCATGTTGGGGCTAGGGTGCGGCCCTCACTGTTTCGATATTGGGGAGCGGCATGGCCCGAGCGCGCGAGCGAGCAGCAAAATCTCCGACAAAACGCGGCGCCGGCGGCAAACAGTCGAGCGCGTCGCCGTTTGAGACGTCGCCGGCTGCGTTCGAAAGAGCCTGCCAACAGCGTAATTATGACGCTGCGCGACAGATTATCGAGCGGTTGATCGCGCGCGATCCGGGCTGGGTGGACGCGCGCGTAACCTATGCGCAGCTGCTCTATGAGCATTATGGCGAGGTCGATCGACCGCGCGCTATGTTGGAAGCGTTGTCGCAGGAGCACCCTGACCAGCCGCGCATCCTCAGCCTGCTCGCAACGCTCTGCGCGGGGGTCAATGACCAGGCGGCGGCGGCCGCTTATGCGGAGCGGTGTATCGCCCGTTTTCCCGAGACGCCGGACGCCTATCAGGTATTGCAACGGGCGCGGCCGGAGCTGGGGCCGCAGTTGGCCACCCGGATCGCGCATGTGCTGGCCAACCGAACTGTGACGGATCGACAGCGGCTGGTCTTTCACACGGTGCTCGGACGAATTGCGGAGAAGGAGGGGGACCTCGCTCGCGCATTTGAGCAGTTTGGGCGCGCGAACCGGCTGCATCTGGGGCGCTACGATCCGTCCGAAATCGCGCACTATTTCCATGAGATCGCGTCGACCTGCGACGCCGCTTTTTTTACCGCGCGTCGAAAGTTCGGGGCGCCGGACGCGCGGCCGGTCTTTATCATTGGGTTGCCGCGATCGGGGTCGACCTTGCTTGAGCGAATATTGAGCCGCCATCCTCGCATTGACGCCGCCGGCGAGCGGTCGGAGGCGGCGATGATCTGCGAGGAGCTGCGTCGGAAATACGCGGCGCCGCAACCTGGCCAGACGCGCGCGGCGGGGTTCTGGGCTGAGATCGCCAAACATGACGCAAAGTCGGCTGGCGCGCGCTATGTGAGCTTGGTGAAGCCGGCGATCCAGGCGGCGGAGTCGCTCTGTTGGCTCGATAAAATGCCGGGCAACTTTATGCTGGTGGGCTTTCTCAAAGCGATCCTGCCCAACGCTCGCTTTATCCATGCGCGTCGCAATCCGCTCGACGTCGCAGTTTCATGTTATCTGCAGTCCTTTCAGAGTGGACATCCCTACGCGCAGACCCTTCCGCGCTTGGCGCATTACATCGCATGGCATCGGCGCTTAATGGCGCACTGGCGTCGGGTGTTGGGCGAGGATTTGCTTGAGGTTGACTATGAGGACGTCGTGGAGGATCTCGAGGGGCAAGCGCGGCGCAGCCTGGCCCATCTGGGGCAAGAGTGGCACTCGGACTGTCTGAGCCCGCAGCAAAGCAACAGACCAGTGTTGACTGCGAGTATCGCGCAAGTGCGGCAGCCCATCTACAGAGGCTCAGTGGCGCGCTGGCGGCGATATGAGCCGCAATTGGCGCCTCTGTTTGAGGCGTGGCGCGCGATGGGCGACGATGTCTATCAGGATGTTATGTCCGCTGTGCGGGAATGACGCCCTCCGCCAGAAAAAGGCGAGCCCGCGTCATGCGCAGGCTCGCCCGATCAGCTTATGCGCCTGGCGCTTCGTTTGACTGCGTCTCGTGGCCTTTGAGCCGTGCGATCAGCGCATCTACGGCGAGGAAGTGACGCCCTCCGCCCGCCAGAGCCAAAATCGCCAGCCCGCCCAATAGGCCGATCTCTCTTTTGACAGAGTTGAAATAGCCCAGCACGCCCGATGCGCCGACGAGTTTGCTCGCCATGAAGACCAGCAGTGTCAATGCGCCAGCGGCGGCGAAAGCTCGGACCCTCCAGCCCAGCAAGAGACCGAGGCCGATCGCGGCGAGCAGCAGCGCAGGCGTCGCGAATGTCGGAACCTTGTGGAAGCCGTGGAAAAAACCGCCGATCAGGAACGTCAGCGCCAAGGACCAGCGCAGCAGCAGGCCGAGATCGTCCCAGTTGCGCCCGAGCGCCGTCGGCTGGCCCAGCTGCGTCGCGTCTACGCTGCGCGCGCCGGCGCCGAGATGGTAGAGGACGACAAATAGGCCGGAGAGCGTCACATCGCGGATTTGCACCATCAATGCTGGCGAGAGATAGGTCTTGAGGTCAGGTGAAACGCCCGGCGTCGTAACAACCGGCAGCGATACGACGAAGCTCCAGAGCAGGAGCGACCAAATCAGGGCGAGCGGTCGGATCAGCAGCCCGGCGATGAGCATTGCGCCGGCCACAAGTTCAAAGGCGGACAGGGCGCTGAGAAACAGCCACGGCGTCAGCACCGCGCCGAGAGGGCCGGAGAAGAGCCACTCCGTGAAGAGCTGATTAACGTAGCCGCTTGGCCCCATATACTGGGTGACGATCCCCTCCGCCGCAGCGGGCGACCACAGGCGGGAGAGTTTCGCCAGCCCTCCGATAAGGAAGACGGCGCCGAGACCCACGCGCAGAACCATGGCGAGGTCGGCTTGGATGGAGCGATCGGCGCCATTCAGCCCGCCAACCGCATCGACCAATTTCAGGCGCCCCCTCGAGATGGGCCCTTCGGAGGCGGCTGTGCGCATTTCCGGCGCTGCATCGGGAGTGGATTGGGGAGTGGATTGCGCGCGGGGAGCCCGCGCCTCGTCCGCCTTGGCGGAGCTGCGTTTTGCATCAGTCATTTGATTTTCCCGTTGAAAGAACTGTTCGAAACCGCTGCGACAGCGGTGCGACGAAGCGATCAGATCTTCGGCGGGGGCGGGTCTGGCGCGTGGGCGCGCTGAACCGTTGGGGCGGCGTATTCACTTTGTTGCTCTTTAAGCAGCGGCGCGCGCTCCGCCGATGGGGCGGCGCCGACGCTCAGTGCGGGGCAGGGGCCGCATAGACCGTGGGACGCGGCGTCGCAGTCGCGGCAGGGGCGGCCATCATTCGGCTCGCCCCTTAACGCCGGAGATGGCGCGATCGTCGCTTTCTTCGCCATGAATTGCGTCTCGATGGCGAAGGCGGCGGCCAATTGGTTCGGCGCCAGAAGGCCTGACAGCAGCAGGGCGAGGAGCGCAAGCGCGCTGGAAACAAAGGATGCGTTCTTCACTTGCCTCTCCATGTCGAGGCTTGCGTGTACTGCGGCGCTGAAAATCAGGCGACACACGTTGTCTAGCGAAGATGTGAGGCTCCCGCTGAAGCGCCGAGCTGTTTTGCTCCGTTGCGACGGCGCGCATTCTCGATAAAGTTTCTCTCATAAAATAAATAAGTGGGAGACTGGGATGGGAACTCAGGCGCAAGGACGGGGCGTGGCGATCTTTTGGCGGCGGGGCGCGCTGCTGCGATGCGCCGTCGCGGGGGGCGCGGTCTTGATCGCCGTGGCGGCTTTGAGCCGCGAAGCGTCAGCGCCCCTTCCAAAGCCGCTAACGGACACATCCTTTCGGAGCCATTCCGCCGCAAAAGTCCGGCTGGGGCAGGCATTGTTCTACGATAAGATATTGAGCGGCCGCCAAAATATCGCTTGCGGCAGCTGCCATGATCACAGCCTGGCCTCCGCGGACGGGCTGAGTCTCAGCTTAGGGGAGGGGGCGATTGGGTTGGGGCCGAAGCGCCGTCCGCGGCATGCGGGCGACGCTGTTGAGCATCGGGCGCCGCGCAATGCGCCCGCATTATTTAATCTTGGCGCTAAAGAAATTCGCTCAGTGTTTTGGGATGGTCGATTGGAGCTGGCCCCGACGACGAAGCGGGGCTTCTCGGCGCCGCGGGAATTTGAGCTGCCCACGGGGCTGGACAGCCTCACGGCGGCGCAGGCGCTGTTTCCAATCGCATCGGAGATCGAAATGGCCGGGGGCCCGCGTGAGAGCGAGGTTGGGCTCGCCGCCGCGCGCAGTCCGATGCTGGCCTGGCGCGAGATCGAAAAACGTTTGCGGAAGACGCCGGCTTACTGGCCATTGTTCGCCGCCGCTTATCCGGAGCTGAAGCGGCCGGAGGATATTCGCATCGTGGATATCGCCAATGCGCTCGGAGCCTTTATCGAAACCGAGTGGCGCGCGGATCAGAGCCCTTTTGACCGATTTCTGCGCGGCGATCGCGCCGCGCTTTCGCCGACGGCGCGGGCCGGGGCGGCGTTGTTCTATGGGGCGGCGGGCTGTGCGGGATGCCATTCAGGGCCCTTGCTGACGGATCAGAAGTTCCACGCAATCGCGATGCCGCAGATCGGACCTGGGCGGATGCCGAAGATGATCGCCTTGGTCAGCGACTTTGGTCGAATGGAAGCAACCGGCGATCTGAGGGACGCCTATCGGTTCCGAACCCCGTCGCTGCGCAACGTCGCCAAAACGGCGCCTTACGGGCACTCAGGCGCCTACGCGACTTTGGATGCGGTGGTGCGCCACCATCTCAATCCGCCGCAGGCTTTCGCCGCCTATAGCATCAGCCAGGCGGTGCTGCCCCATGATCCCGCTCTCGCCGCGCGCGATGGCAAAGCGATGGCGGATGCGCGCGAGCGCGCGGCGATTCTCGGGGCGAACGTCCTGGCGCCGAAAAAGTTGAGCGATGCGGAGATCGCGGCGATTATCGCGTTCCTGGAAGCGTTGACGGATGAAGCGTCGCTGAAGGGGCGGCTGGGTAAGCCGAGCATGGTTCCAAGCGGCTTGAAGCCGGACTGAGTGGCGGGGCGCAGAAAGGGCGAGGCGGTGATGGGCGAAACGGGGACCGATCCGATTTGCGGCCTATGCGGTCGGCCAATCCCTCCGACGGCGCGATCAAGCATTCATCATCTGACGCCGGTGCTGAAGGGCGGCGCGCGCGGGCCGACGGCGCGCATTCATCAGATCTGCCACAATGAGATTCATTCAGTGCTGACGGAGGCGGAACTGGCGCGCAGCTATAACAGCTTCGAAGCGCTGCGTTCACATCCGCAGCTGGCGCGTTTTATCGCGTGGGTCGCGACGAAGCCGCCCGGATTCCACTCTAAAACGGTTGGAAACCATAGGCGGCGGCGGCGGTAACACCGCTTGGCGAAGGGCCGCCGCGACGGCCCTTTGCATCTTGGCGCGACTGGGCGCGCCGCATCGTACGCATTATTCGTCGTCTTTTTGCTCGACGCCGCGGTAGACTTTGTTGTGTCCGGCCGAGATGGCTTGCGCCTCTTTTTCCGCTTCTTCGCCGTTCAGCTCCGCGCCACGATAGCGCAGACCGTCTTCATGGTGGTGGTCGTTTTTCGGCTTTTCTTCGGAGTCGAATTCGACGCCACGGTAAACTTGCTTGCTCATCTCAGTTACTCCCCTCGTCGGCGCTGCGCCGGACTGCTGGTAGGTTTCTCCGACGTCGTCCGTCGTTGGAATTTATATACGCATAGTGTGTAAGTTTTGCAAGTGGTGTATTGCGCGTAAGAATCTGTTGGTGTCGACATCCGCGCTGTGGGAGCCTAGGGAATGGGAAAACGGCCCGATCGGCGCAGGTCCGGCGGGCGAGAGGCGGCATGCTTGAGGCCCAGGCGACAAGACGCGGCGACGCGGCGCCTGCTGACCCGGCGTGAGGCGCTGCGAAACGGGAGAACCGATGGAAAAGCTAGACCAACGTATCCAGCTCGTCGCATCGAAGCAGTTTAATGAGCTCGTAGACGAATGGCGTCGGACACAAAGCGATCTGCCGTCGCGATCCGAAGCGATCCGGCGGCTGGTGCAACTTGGGCTGCAATTTGAGGAGAACCATCCGATGCGCGTGCTCTCAGCTATCATCCGGCCGGACCGCTATGAAGCGGTGCGGGAGGCGTTGACCGAGTTGGGCGTCGGCGGCGTGACAGTGACCGAGGTGCGCGGGTTCGGTCGTCAGCGCGGCAAGCGCGAGATCTACCGGGGCGCAGAGTATGAGGTGATGGAGGTGCCGAAGCTGCGGCTTGACGTCGTGGTGCCGGCGACCGTCGCCGAGCAAGCGGCGGACGCCGTCACCGATGCTGCGCGCACGGGCAAGGTGGGCGATGGCGTCGTCTGGCTGGCGCCGCTGCAGATGGTCCGTCGCATTCGCACCGGCGAAGAAAACACCGACGTCGTAAGCTGAGCGACCGCCGCGTAAACCGGGGCTTGGTTTCCGGCGAAGCTGTCGCTCCTGCGCAGGCCGACCCGATTGGATCGGCCGCCAGCTTGGGCGACCGGCGCAAGGCTGGTCAAGCTTGGGTCAGCGCTGAAACCATGCTGTCGACCTTCTTGACCAGAACCTCGATATCGATGGGCTTCGCCAGATAATCATTCGCGCCCATCTCGCAATATTGCCGGCGGGCGTCGCGGCTGGTCAGAGCGGTGACGACAATGATTGGCACGCTCTTAAACGGCGCGTCGGCGGCGCGAATCTGCACAATGGCCTCATCGCCGCTCATGCGCGGCATATTGATGTCCATCAGAACGAGATCGAACCGTTTCCGCTCAAGCGCCTCGATCGCTTCGACGCCGTCATTCGCGATATCAATTTCGTAGCCGCTCATTTCCAGCGCCCCGAGAAAGACTTTCTGGTTGGTTGGGTCGTCTTCGGCGATCAAGATCCGGACTTGCTCGTCTTCTTTTTCGCCATCCCATGGCGAGGCGCCGGAGGCGTCCTCCTGCGGTTCTGCGTCTTGGCGCTCGTCCGGGCGCGAAAGTTGAATATCGGCCCAAAAGGTGGAGCCGACCCCGACTTTGCTTTGGACGCCGACGGCGCCGCCCATAAGCGTCGCGAGTTCAGAGCAGATCGCCAGCCCAAGGCCTGCGCCGCGGCCTGCGCCGTGCGTTGCTTCGGATTTGGTTTGCCGAAAGCGCTCGAATATCTCTGCGCACTCCGCCTCAGCGATGCCTGGTCCGGTGTCGATAATGTTCAGGCGCACTAAGTCGGGATTGGCCGGAGAGCGTGCGAGCGCAATGGCGACAGAGCCGGACGTCGTAAATTTCAGCGCGTTAAAGGTCAGGTTGGCCAAGATCTGACGAATGCGCTGGGCGTCCCCAAGATACGGGCCGCCCATTCCCTCCTCGACATCCAGTCGCAGCGCCAACCCTTTATCCTCAGCATGGGCGCGCGCGCTATCCAGAACTTCCTGCGCCAACGCGGTCAGGTCCAAAGGCTCAATGCAAAGTTCGATCAGCCCTTTCTCAATTTTCGAAAGGTCGAGCGCGTCATTCAGCATCGACAGCATCGCTTTGCCCGACGACTGGATCACCTGCACGCATTTGCTCTGCCGCTCATCCAGTTCGGATCGGGCGAGAAGTTGGGCCATGCCGAGGACGCCGTTGAGCGGTGTTCGGATCTCGTGGCTCATCGTCGCCAGAAAGTCGGTTTTGTGGCGGCTTTCTTCGGCGATCTGCTCGCCCGCCGCGACGCCGGCGATTTCGCGACGTTTGGTCGAATCGATGTCCTGGCACAGGCCGAAGACCCGGACCGGGCGCCCCTCCGCGTCCAATTCTGAATTTACGATCGAGCGCACCCAGACTTCCGCCCCGTCGCGCCGTCGCGCAAGATGTTCCTCATTAAACATCGACTTGCCGGACCAGGCGTGGCGCCAGGCTTCGGCGCGCCAGCGCATCAGCTCGGTTTGTTCCTCGTCTGAATCCGCGAAGAACCAGCGATAAAGCTGCTCCGCGACGACGGTCGTGGGGAAGGCTTTGCCAAAGATGCGGCGGAGCCCCGCGCTTGTTTGCAGCGCGCCGGTCGCGGGGGTGTAGATCCAATAGCCCAACCCCGCCGCGTCCATTGCCGCGGCGAGTCCCTCCAGCCGGCCGCCATCGGCGGGCGACGCTTCGTTTGGTTTACGCGCTTTGGTAAGCCAGACCATTGTCTCTTCCTCTATCCTGTTGTCGTTTGTCGCTTGGTCGCGAGGGGCGCCTCCAAACAGTCATTTTGATTAGTGTCGCGTGGTTGCCGCCGTTGTTCGCACGCGGACGGTCTTGCGCAGCGGACCGGTCAGCTCATCTTGGCCGCTTGACGCTTTCTCGATGGTTTGCGCGGCGGGCGGCAGAGGGAGTTCAATCCAAAACAGGGCGCCGCCGCCGGGCGCGTCGCTGACGCCAATGCGCCCATCCATCATATCGAGTAAGTCGCTGCTGATCGCGAGGCCGAGGCCCGCGCCGCCAAAGGCGCGCGACATCTTCTCGTCCGCTTGGCGGAAGCGCTCAAAAATATGCTCTCGCATTTCCGCCGGCACGCCCGGACCGGTATCCGCGACTTCGATCCGAGCCGCGTCCGGACTTACAAAGGCGGCCGTCAGGCGGACGTCGCCTGCGGGTGTGAACTTGATTGCGTTCTCCAGAACATTGCTCAGGATCTGGCCGATGCGTCGACCATCCCCCAGCCGCATTTCGCCTTCGGGCAACGCAATCTCAGTGATCAGGTTGAGGCCTTTAGCGTTGGCGTTTGGCAAGCATTCGGCGATGGCGTCTTCAATCAGAGCGCTTAAATCTATCGGCTCCTGCCGCAGATCCAGCGCGCCTTCCTCAATCCGCGCGGCATCAAGCACATCATTGATCAGCCTCAGCAGCGCCTTGCCCGAGCTCAGGATGGTTGCGGCGTAATCCTTGGTGCGCTCGGTGGAAGCTTGGACCAACAGCAGCTGCGCCATGCCGAGCACGCCGTTGAGCGGGGTGCGCAACTCGTGGCTCATCATCGCGAGAAAGCGTGTCTTCGCGTCGTTCGCGCGGGTCACTTGTTCGAGCCGACGCTCGGCCTTCTTGTGGGCGGCGGCGAGCGCGTCAGCAAGCGCGTTATAGTCTGCGATCAGATCGTTAAATTCAGTCTGTGTTTCGAAATCGACTCGCTGAGGTTGGCCGTCGGCGCGGGGCGCTGCAATTGCGCTGGTCAAGGCGTTCAGCGGGCGGCTGATCACCTTATGGGCGACGATCCGAACGGCGATCGCCGCCGCAGCCGCCGCCAGACCGATGATCAGAAGGTCGCGTTGAAGGTTTGGCTGCAGCATTGAGAAGAAGTCGGGCCGCTCCGCCGTGACGGTGACGCGGCCAATCGTTTTCTCGACAAACGCGTCCTTGAAGATGATTGGCGCGGATTTCGCCAGCAGCGCGCTGGCCGGCAGGGCCGCGTTGGCGACCCTTTCGTGCAGCTTATCGCCTTTGTCGCTATGGACGGTCACCCCGTGAATGTGCGGCGCATCGGCGGTTGCGGCGACCAGTTTTTGCGCCCGTTCGGTTTCATAGTTCCAAAGCGGCGCGCCGAGGGTTGCTGCGAGCGATGTCGCCGCGGTCTCGATCGCCCGCCGCCTTTGTCCTTGGGAATGGGTCGCGTCCCAGGCTGCGAAGGCGGCGACAACGATGAGCGCGGTGATCACGAGCGTGATGGTCGTCGTTCTCGCGAAGACGCTGGCGATGGATCGGGCGCGCGGCCGATATTGAGGCGGCGGCGGCCCGGTGGCGGCGCCTTTCGGCGCATCGGGGCGCATTATTTCCGCTCCGCTGCGGCGGTGGGCAGCGCGTGGGCGTCGCTCAGCGCCGCCGGATATTTTGCGGTGGCTTTCAGATAGGCGCGCAGGCAGAGCGGCAAGGCTTTTGGGCCGGATCGCACGGTGCTGAAGCGGCTGAAGTCCAGCCGATGCAGCGCCGCGACGGGCGCCTCGCCGCCGAGCGCTTTTAGGGCGGCGGAGTCGATCGCCGCCATGTCGAAGCTGAGCCGCTGGCGCAATTTGCTCAGATCCTTCGAGGGGGCGCTGTGGTAATCATGCAGCGCTACGATCGCCCATGCGCCGCCGAGAAAATGGCCGCCGTCGCTGAGCAGCATTTCGCCTTTCTTGACCCGTTCGAGCGCTTCGCTGGACCAGTTCAGGCCAACGATGACCGCGTCTCGTCCGGGACGGTAGCCCTTGGCCTCCAGCGCTTCGATCGCCCCGAGCGCCATTTCATCATTCGCAGCCCAGATCAGCCCGGGGGCGTGGCCGGCGTGGTCGATGTATTTCGCGGTCATTTTGCGGGCGGCGTCGCGGCTCCAGCGCGCAAAAAAGACCCGTTCCAGCCGCGCTTTCGCATCTGTCGTGATTGCGTCCAGCGCGCCGCGTTGACGGTGGATCGAGGCGGGGGTGGTTTTGTCGCCGCCAAGCGCCAGGACGCTGACGACGCCATTTTTGTCGATCAGTCCAATCCGGCGGGCCTCGGCGAGCCCGCGCTCCGCCATGCGCCGCCCGGCGCCTTCGTTATCCGGCGTGAGAGCGCCAAGCCAGTAGCGTAATTTCTCGCCGGGCGCCCCGAGTTTCTTGCTTTCGTCGCCAATCACGCCGTTGAGCAGCAGCAGGGTGCGAATGCCGGCGGCGTCGGCTTTCGGCAGCAACGCGCTGGCGAATTGCTCCTCATTGACCAGGATGAGATAGTCTGGCGGGTCCGCCCGCTCGATCACTTTCTCGGCAAGATCGCGCATCCGGTAGCGATCGCGCTGGGCGTAGAGCACCTCAACGCGGTGACCTAAATCCTCTGCGGCGCTGTGCATCGCCTTGGTGGTCATATCCCAAAACAGCTCACCCTCGCTGCCCGGGTTTACAAATACGACATCAAAGGCGTTCGCGGGTGTTATTGAGGCGCAGCACAGCAAGGTCGCGACGCAGCCTGCGGATAGCCGGTAAGTATGTCGGCTAACCCAATTGAAATAAGTGGTTGCGATGCGCATAGCCTGCCTCCAGTCGTTTTTTATATTGTTTTTAAGCTTCTCTGACCTGAGTTTCTGAAGGTTTTATATTTTTGGTAAATTGTGATAATTTTCGGTTTCTTGTTATTTTTTGGCTAGCTTGGCGTTATTGTGTCCCGAGGCGCTGCGGTTGTTTTTGCGCGCAAAGCGCGGGTAAAGGCGGCGTTGGATGTATTGCCGCCGGGCGCCATGTGAAGTATCCGCGCGCTGTTTGGCGCGCAGAGATTGCCCGCATGGCTTGATAGGGCGGCGGATCGCCCGATTGCTCGCCGGCCGCTCCGACCAAAATGCGCTTGACAGTGCGCGGTCCGTTCCTGACTACGGTCGGCGGGCGCGCGCTCCGTTAGGGCGAGAGGGGCGTCGCTCAGCAGCACTCGCCCCCACATGGAGCAGGTCCATGAGCGCAACAGCGCAAGCTCGGCCGGAAATCCGGCCGTCTAATCCGTGTTTTTCGTCAGGCCCATGTCCGAAACGCCCTGGCTGGTCGATTGAAGCCGTCGCCGCGAAGGCGATGCTCGGTCGCTCCCATCGCGCGAAAGGGCCGAAAGCGCAGCTGAAGTCCGCCATAGATCAAACGAAAGCCCTGCTGGGCGCGCCAGAGGATTGGATCTTCGGCATCGTTCCGGCGTCGGACACCGGCGCCGTCGAAATGGCGATGTGGCACATGCTCGGCGCGCGGCCGGTGGATCTGTTGGCGTGGGAAAGCTTCGGCGCCGGCTGGGTCACGGATGCGATGAAGCAGCTGAAGCTGGACGATGCGCGGGTTCTGGAGGCCCCCTACGGCGCGCTTCCGGCGCTCGATCAGGTGCGCGACGATGCTGATCTCGTCTTCTGCTGGAATGGCACCACATCCGGCGTGCGGGTTCCCAACGCTGATTGGATCGCCGATAATCCGGATCGGATCGTCATCTGTGACGCGACTTCGGCGGCCTTCGCGCAGAAGCTGGATTGGTCGAAGCTCGATGTTGTGACGTTCTCTTGGCAGAAGGTGTTGGGCGGCGAAGCGGCTCATGGGGTTATCGCCCTGTCGCCGCGCGCGGTGGGCCGGCTCGAATCTTACGCGCCGCCGCGGCCGCTGCCGAAAATCTTTCGCCTGACCAAAGGCGGCAAGCTGAACGCGGAAATCTTCACCGGCAGCACGATCAATACGCCGTCGATGCTGTGCGTCGCGGATTATGTGGATGCGCTGGAATGGTGTGAAAGCGTTGGCGGCCTGGAGGGAATCTGCGCGCGCGCCGATGCGAACTCGGCTGCGCTGCAGCGATGGATTGACCAAACCGGCTGGGTTGAAAACCTCGCCGAGCGCGCTGATGAGCGCTCGAACACCTCAGTGTGCCTGAAGGTTGTCGATCCGGTGGTGGCCGCGTTGGACGCAAAGGCGCAAAAGGCGTTTGCAAAACGGATGGCGGAGCTGCTTGAGGCCGAAAACGTCGCCTATGACGTGAACGGTTATCGCGATGCGCCGGCCGGTTTGCGGATTTGGTGCGGCGGAACGGTTGAAACGTCCGACGTTGAGGCTCTGACGCCTTGGCTCGATTGGGCGTTCGCGACCGCCAAGAGTGAACTCGTCTAGCGTTTGACCGCCCGAGCGTGCAGCCCGGCGCCGGCGTATCCACGCCTCTGAAGGTCAATTGATAGCGCCGGGGCCTCCCCGGCGCGGATCTTCGCGCCGCGTGCGGTCGCTCGGAGCATCTGGCCCAGCCAGTAAGATTCCGGAGCTCCCATGCCTAAAGTTCTTATCTCAGATAAACTCTCGACCGATGCGGTTGAGATCTTTCGCGCCCGCGGCGTTGACGTTGAGTTTGCGCCTGACCTCGGCAAGGACCCCGAGGCGCTGGCCCGTGTGATCGGCGCCTATGATGGCTTGGCCATCCGATCCGCGACGAAAGTGACGCCGGAGATTCTCGCGCAAGCAGAGTCGCTGAAAGTCATCGGTCGGGCCGGGATCGGCGTTGATAATGTCGATCTGGCGGCTGCGTCCGCCAAAGGCGTTGTGGTCATGAACACGCCATTCGGCAATTCGGTGACGACGGCGGAGCACGCGATCGCGATGTTGTTCTCCGTCGCGCGGCGCATCCCTGCCGCCGACGCCTCCACCCGCGCTGGCAAATGGGAAAAGAGCAAGTTCACCGGCGCCGAGATCACCGGCAAGACGCTGGGCGTGATCGGTTGCGGCAATATTGGGGCGATCGTCGCCAACCGGGCCATCGGCCTGAAAATGCGGGTTGTCGCTTTCGATCCGTTCTTGACCCTCGAGCGCGCGAAGGAGTTGGGCGTCGAAAAGCTGGACGCGCTTGAGGATCTTTTGGCGCGCGCAGACTTTATCACGTTGCATTTGCCGCGAACGGAGCAGACGGCGAATCTGCTGTCGGCGGAGCGCATTGCGCAGATCAAACCCGGCGCCCGGCTGATCAACTGCGCGCGCGGCGGGCTGGTCGATGAGGCGGCGGTGGCCGATGCTGTGCGGGAAGGCCGATTGGCTGGCGCAGCGTTTGATGTTTTCGCCGAGGAGCCGGCGCGGGAGAACCCGTTGTTCGACGTCGACAATGTTGTGGTGACGCCGCATCTTGGGGCGTCGACGGCGGAGGCGCAGGAAAAAGTCGCGCTGCAAGTTGCGGAGCAGATGTGCGACTACCTGCTGACCGGCGCGGTGTCGAACGCGCTGAACGCGCCGTCGGTGTCGGCGGAGGAGGCGCCGATCCTTCAGCCTTGGATCACGGTGGCTGATGTGCTGGGCGGCTTTGCCGGACAGCTGACCAAGGAGCCGATTAATGCGGTTGATATCGAGTATGCCGGCGCCGTCAGTGAACTTAACCTGAAGCCGCTGACCGCCGCCGCGTTGGCCGCAGTCTTGAAGCCGCAGTTGGGTGAACGCGTGAATATGGTGTCCGCGCCATTGCTGGCGCGGGAGCGTGGGGTGCGTATTTCTGAGACCCGGCGGGATCAGGCTGGGTCGCGGGACGCGTTTATGCGGCTGAGCATTTCGACCGATAAGGTGACGCGTTCGGTCGCCGGCGCTGTGTATAGTGACGGGCGGCCGCGGATCATTGAGGTGAAGGGCGTCGCGATGGATGCGCAGCCTTACGCGCACATGCTGTATACGACCAATGACGATCAGCCCGGATTTGTCGGCGCGCTGGGCGCTGCGCTGGGCGAGGAGGGCGTGAACATCGCCACCTTCGCGCTTGGGCGATCGGCGCCTGGCGGCGAAGCGATCACGCTGATCGGCCTGGATGCGCCAATCACTGAGGCTCAGCTCGCGAAATTGCGCGCATTGCCGGAGGTGAACCGGGCCGAGCAGGTCAGCTTCTCAATTTAGAAGCGCTCGCCGCTGGGGCCCTAGAAGCGCGCGCCGCTGGGGGGCGCAGCGATTCGGCTGGCCTCGGCGGCGCACGTCATCCTCAGGGATCGTGCTCTTGCTCGATTTCCGACAGGGTCGCCAGGAACGTCTCCAGCGTCGCGCGCAGCTCATCGGTCGCATCGAGGATCGCCCCGAGGCTTTCGCGTTGTTGCTCGGCTGGTTGGCGCTGTTGCAGGAGCAGCTCCGCGAACCCGCGCGCGGAGGTGACGCTGGTGCGCAGCGCATGGCTTGCGCGCGCAATCAGGCCGGCGCGCTCAATACGCCTGAGCGAGTCGCGGTTCGCGGTATTTGCGTCATTTGCGTCATTTGCGTCGCGCCGAACCTCCGGCGCGTCCTCAGGCGGCTGAGCGGGCGCGGATGGCTGAGGCGCCGGCCCTGGGGCCGCTGCACCGTCCGTCGGCGGCGGGGCGGCGGCGGCTGGCTCGGCGCTGTCGATCCATAAGAACAGCGCCATTTCTTCGCGCCATAGCCCGATTGTCGCGCGGACATTGAGCTTGGGGCCCGCCGCTTGCTCCGGATGCGTCAGCGTCAGTGGACGGACGCGCCGGAGCGGGTCGATGATCATTTCATTGCGCGCCTCGCGCAGCGATTCGGCGTCCGCAGGGAAGATGGTCTGAAGCGTCGTCTCGGGCGCGATGGGGCCCTTGAACGCATCGGCGATTTCGGCGGCGACGTGATTGGCGTAAAGCATCGCGCTGGTTTCCAGCGAGAAAACGGCGACGCCCTCGGGCGCAGATTGAAGCGCGATCTCGGCGGCGTTGCCGCTAAAGGCCTGGATTTCGTCCTCGAGGATCGGCATCGCGGTGGCGAGGAATTGCGGTTCGCCATTTGAGCCGGGTGCAAGTCGGCTCAACGATATGGTCATGCGCCGCTGGGCCGAGGGGGAACTGAGAGAGGCGGTGTAGCTGTCGCCGCCATGTTGCCGCGCATGGGTGAGCGCGCGCCCCGCATTTTGAGCGTCGCGGGAGACGTGACGCGATTGCCAGCGACGGGCGGCGCGCGCGCCGAACAGGGCGCTGGCCGCGTCATTGTCCTTCAATACATTCCCTTGCGAGTCGAGGATCGACATCGCAACGGGGGCGGCGTCGAACGCCGCTTTCGGGTCCACCGGATCCGGGCCGGGGCTTGGCTCTGGCGTGCGGATGTAGAACCGGAGCAGATGTCGCCCGGCGGGGCGATCAATTCGAATCTGAAGGCCCTTGCGCCCAGCCAGATCGCAAGTGATCTCGATAAAGGGTTGAGTTTCGTCGAGTTCGGCGTCGGCTTGAGCAGCGATGATCGTCAGCGTGTGATTCGGCGGGAACATCCGCATGGTCAGTTCCGGCAGGCTGTCACACCCCCAGATCTCCATCGCCGCCGGGCTCGCAGCCGGAATCTTCCGGGTCTCCAAGTCCCAGATCCAGACAATGCGGTCATTTTGCGCCTGGTCTTGCGGCATGCGCGGCGGCTCCCTTTCATGGCCGACGTGCATCTGCGGCCTGGCTGCGCCGCTTGCGAGATTCGTGCCAGGAGCGAGACTAACCGCTTCAACCCGCTGGTTATCGCGTTTTTCGCTCCGATCTTGCTGCGAGCTCGGCGGCGGCGGTCAGCTCTTGGGCGATTTCCTTGGCCTCTTCGGGCGGGTAGTCCAGTTCCAGGACGCCAGATTGGGTCGTGATGATCAGGCGCACCATCCCCAGCTCCGTTGGTCCGATTTGCAGGGCGCCAGCTTCGCCATCCAGAAGGTCAGGGCTAAGGGAATCACTGTGGCGGCGTTGTTTTTGTTCCGGCATAAGGGCTGCTCGCTCCTGAAACTGAAAAATATCGTGGCGCAGGCGCCGATCGGATCTTGCATCGCGCGCAACAGAGGGTTACGTCAATCGCTCGTTGGGCCGCCTTAGCTCAGTTGGTTAGAGCGCTAGATTGTGGATCTAGAGGTCTCCCGTTCGAACCGGGAAGGCGGTACCACATTTATCGCAGCCGAGATGCGTGATCCGTTAAGGTTTTCAAGCTCAGGCGCCCCAAAACTCCACAGATTGCCCGAGATTGGCGTTGTTTTGACCCAGTCTGCTTCTGCGGTTGTTTGGAATTAAGACGTATTTCGTTGTCGTTTACGTTAATTAAAGTTCGTTTGAATTAATTAATAGCGTGAGTAGTGGTTGCTCAATAATATCTGTGGTTTTGTAAAGTTGCTTCTGCCGCGTGTAGAATTTGTTATCTATTTTATCGTTACCTGTCGCTGTGTCTCAACCACGGAGGCGACGTGATGAAACGTCTTTTGACCGCTGCATTTATTGCACTTCCTCTTGGCGCAATGGCGAATGATCGCGCGCCTGTACTTCCTTCACCGGAGGCGGCGCCTGTCGCCGCCAAGTCTGTCTCATCGAGCAAGGAGGCGGAGGCGAAGGCCGCGCCCAAAGCTGCAGCAAAAGCGCCGGCTGTTGTCGAGCCCACTGTCAAGCGCCCCGCGGCGATTAAGTCGGAGGCCCCGAAGGCGGGGGCCCTGAAGTCGGACGATGCAATGGCCCGGGCCGAATCGGCGAGCAAGTCGAACAATGTCGCGGCGGCGCCCGTACTGAAGAAGTTCGGCGCCCACTTGCAGGCTTGGGAAAGCGCCCCAAGCGGTAAGGTGATTGAAAAGCGTGCGCCGGTTAAAGGCGACAAGAAGCTCGCTGCGATCGGTTCTGGCTATGCCGGCGCGGAAATGCCGAGCGAAAAGGTCATGAAGCAGCATCTTGCGGCGAACGGCGCATCGGCGAAGAAGCCAGACGTATCGCCGAAAAAAATGGAGATGATGCCGAAGACGTGGATCGCGAAAGCGATGGGCGGAATGGTCGGCGTTGCGACAACGATGACGTCGAGCATGAAGGTCGACACGCCGCCGAGCGCTGTCGCCGCTGCGATCGAAACCGCTACGATCGGCGCGCTTCGTAAGGGAGCAGAGCACGCAAAGCCGACGAAAATGCCGACCGCAGCGCCAGCTCCCGAGGTCTGGGAGTTCGAGGGTGTCAAAATTCCGGCCCACTAACATCAGACCAAGCGGGCAGAAGCCCGCTTTAGCCTGACCCAATCGCCAGAATGGCGCGGTGCGCTCAGCGCCCGTAAGTGGGGATGGCCCGGTCACGCCGCGATTTCGCGGCGATCATACGCCTCGCGGATGCTTATCTTCCGCGGGGCGTATTGTTTTTCCAGCGGACGGGGAGAGCCGAGGGGCGGCGGAAGAATAGGTCTGCAGTTTTTCCCCTTCTCACGATTTAAAAGGTTTGATTTTGTAGCGATAGCCCCCGGAGTCTCGGGGAGAAGCATAATAATGCATTCTGGGAGGGCGACTTATGGCCTACTTCAAGATTTCAGACGCGGATCACGTTCTGTACGAGCATGCGGCGCCCAGCCGAGCCGGCGCGCCAACGTTCGTTTTTGTCAACGCTTTGACCGGCAGCTTGCGGAGTTGGGAAGCGGTGGTCGCGCCCGCATTGCGCAGCAAGGGGTTTGGTTCGCTCAGCTATAATTTCCGAGGGCAGGATGGGTCGGACTTCGCGCCCGAACAGGAGCTGACGCCGCGGCTGATCGTCGATGATCTCGTTGCGCTGATGGGCGAGGTTGCGCCGCAGAAGCCGGTCTTTGTCGGCCTGTCGATCGGCGGGCTCTTCGCCGCGCAAGCGCATCTGGCCGGCGCGCCGGCTGCTGGCCTCGTGTTCCTCAACACGCTGCGAGAAATTGGGCCGCGGATCGCCTGGGTGAATGACGCGATGCCGCAAATCGTGGCGGCGGGCGGCGTATCGCTGTTCTTGGACGCCTTGTTCCCGCTGCTCGTTAATCAGGAGTTCGCCGCCGCTCAGCGATCGAATTTTTTGAAAGGGGGCTACGCGCCATTGGACCCGGCGCACGGGCATGCGAATTTGATGCGCCACGCGGCTTCCGCCGATTGGGACTTGCCGTATGAACGGTTGGCGCTGCCCGTACTCTCGATCACAGGTCTGCAGGATCGTGTTTTCCTGGATCTGGATGTCGTTGAGCGGCTGTCCGCCCGCATTCCGTCACTGCGTCGGGAAGAATGGGCGAATGCGGGCCACCTGCTGCCTGCGGAGCGGCCGGAGCAGCTTGTTGAAAGCCTCGCGCGGTTTGGCGCCGAAATCGAAGAGGGCGCAGCATGATTATTCCTGCGCGCTACGCCTACGCCGCAGCGTTTGTTGGCGTTTGTGGTCATGCTTCATCGGAGTTCGTCGCGAAAGTTTCCGGCGTTGGCGGTCCCGAAGCCAGCGTGTGGCGCTATGTGATTGGCGGCGTCGGGCTGGCGATCTGGGCTCTGATTTCCCTCGGGCCGACCGCGCTGTGGCGGCCTGTGCGGGAAGGCGGCGCTTATTTCTGGCTGGTGTCGCTGATCGGTGTTTCGGCCACCTATCTCGCCTTTCACTGGGCGCTGGATTTCGCGTCGATCGTCCAGGTGGCGACCGTCGTGACGACGATCCCGATTTTCGTGGCCCTGGCGAACTGGCTGATCAATGGCCAGCCGCCAAGCAACGCGAAAATCGTGACGGGCGTGGCGGCGACGTTTGGGGTGCTGCTGCTGATTACCGACGGCGCCTTGGATCAGCTTGGCGGCTCGGGCAACAGCCTGTATGGCGTTTTGCTGGCGACGTTCTGCGCCGCGGCCGGCTCCTTCTACTCCGTTCTGGTCAAGCCGATTATCGGCAAGCATGGCGCATTGCCGACGACGGCGGCGTCGCTGTGCATCGGCGCATTGGGGCTTTGGCTTGCGGTCGGCGTCTTCTGGTCGATCTGGGTCAACCCAGCAAAGCTGTTTGACCGACCGGCGGCGGAGGGATGGTGGCTGCTGACCCTTGGATTGTGGAACACCACCATTACGCAGCTGCTTTGGTTTGGCGGATTGGCGGCGGCGCCGGACATCACACGCGCCTCCTACCTGTTTTTCTTGAAGCCCGTTATCGCGGCGGCGCTTGCGTTGGCGTTCGTCGCCGGGGCGACGTTGAGCGTGTTGGAGGCGGCGGCGATCGTCGTCGTAACTGGATCGGTGTTCATCGAGATCTTTTGGGATCGGATCGTTGGTCGCCGCAAGGCCTCGGCGCGCGGCTGATCAGCCTTGCATCACGAAATGTCTCGGCGGCGCCAACACGCCGCCGAGATTGGCGGCTGGCTGTTCAGCAGCCGCCCATGGCGGAGCGATGCGAGCGCGAAACGGATCCGATCCGCATCCGAATAACGTTTGTCGCCATTCCGGTTTCTGCGGCGACCTTTGCAATCGCCTCCTTCCAGGCTTTGCCGTCTTTCATGCCGGAGCTGGAGAGGATCAAGAACTCGCCCGCGGTTTTTGAGTACAGCTCATAGTCTGCTGGGTTCGCGAGCACTTTCAGCTGATCCGAGGCGCATTTGCAGACAGCTTCAGAGCGGCCGCCATATAGGCAGACATTGTCAACCGGATTGGCGTGCGCCGCTTCGATTGAAAGCGACATCAGGGCGGCTGCGCCAAGCGCGGCGTGTGTCATGCGGAATTTCATGGTGATTCCTACGTTCCAGAGTGTCTTGCTGCGGCGCTGGCGGTCAGTCGCCGCGAGGCGCCGCCGAATCGCCCGGCTGTTTCGGGCGTCGGCGACGCGAGCGTCTCATACTGCATGCAGCGGCGGGAAGCGACGGCTGGTGCCTATTCCTGCAAGAGCAGTCGCGATGTGCGAGCGGCCAGATGGCGCCATCTGACGTCGCATCGCGTCAGCGGCGGGAAAAGCCAACCTTGGCTTTTTCCGGCCAAGCCAGATCCCAACCATAGTCGAGGGTGCGGTCCGCGCCGGCGGCGAGTTCGAAGCGCCACGCGACAACTCCGCGTCGGCCCTTGATCGACTTGTCGCTCGGCGCCGTCGGGGTCACCAGCTTAATGGTGATGCGCTTATCCTCCGTCACCGGCGCGGCGGCGTAGACGACAACAGGCAGCGGCGTTTTGGTCAGGTTTTTGGCGATGATGCGGAAACGCTCGCGGTTCGTGTTCGAGGTGGTGAACACGCCCTTTTTGTCCCGCAGTCGCTCCAGAACCCGATGCTCGATCCGCAGCCCTTCGATCTCGCCAAATGGCAGCTCCGCCTCATCGCCCGGCGCGACGAAGCCGAGGCGCGTTTGGCCGAGGTAAGCGCCGTCCCGGTAAATCGCCGCAACGCCGGGAGGAAGCGCCGCCTCCATTTTGACAATCGCGGTGAGGAAGGCGGCCTTGTCCAGCGCTGGCGCCGTGCGCGCCTCAAGTCGAGCCTTAACTTTGTCCGAGCCCACGAGCGCATAAGCCGTCGAGCCGTCGCCCTTAACATCGAACTTTGTCGGCAGCTCATAGACAACGCGGTCGCCTTCGATCTTCGCCGCTGCGCGCCGTTCAACCGCCAACTTCGGCTTCAGGACCGATTTCTTTAGCCGCGCGCGGAGATTCTTCGCAGCGTCGAGCCGATCGCTAAGGCCGGCGGCTACCTCGTCCTCCGCCGGCGCGATCTCACTCGCAGGCGCCATGGGTTTAGGGCTTGGGCGCTCTTCCGACGTCAGCGCGCCCTTTGGGGCTGGCGGCGGCAGAATCCGCGCAACCATTTCGTTCGGGATGCGGCCGGCGAGGCGGCTGGAGGGGCGTGCGGTGGAAAGGGTGAGTTTAACCGCGGTCCAATCTTCGCCGGTCCGCTGCCGGATCGCGGCGCGGCGGGAGATCGTGAGGCCCCGCTCATGCGCCGGAGCGCCGGTGTCTGCTGCGTCGAGCCGAAGGTCATAGAGCGGCGCCCAGCTGGCGCGGCGCGTCAGATAAACGATGTTGACCTTGCCGCCCGTGACGGCGCCCTCGGCCAGGATGGCGATTTTAAGCACTTTGCGCCGCGGCGCGCCTGGGCCCATTTGGGCCAGCTTGGTGCGCAGCGTCTTTTCTTCGCGGGCGATCTTCCCAATCTCGCGCTCCGCGGCGCGCAACGCAGCGGCGGCGGCGACGGCTTCGGCGCTCAGTTTGCTCCAGGCGTCGCTCCAGCTTTCGCGGGCGGCGAGAAGGTCTGCGCCGCCTTTGCCTTCGCTCGCGGGGGAAACGGTCGCATCGCGAAAACGCCGCAGATACTCAATTCGGTCGCGCGCGATCGTCCGCGCATCCTCAGCGGATCGACGACGCCAGCCGATTTCTTCGATCTGCTTTTGCAGCGCGGTCCGCGCCGCATCATGCTCTGGGCCCGGCTTCTTGGAGATAAAGCCGCGCTCGGCGCTTAGGATCTGAAACGCGCCGCCAACGGACGAGCCGCTGATGCGCAGGCTGGAGGGATCAAGATGCTCTGGCGCGTCTTCTAGAATAATATGATGTCGGCCCGCGGGAGCGGTGAAGTCGCCCGAGCGGGTGACCGACGCGCCGTCCGGATAGATCGTTGCGGCGGTTACGATGCTCGAAATGGCGATGTCCTCAGCCGACGCGGCGTTCGCGCCGAGGCTGAAAAGCGCAACGAGGGCGCAAGTTGAGATACGGTGTGCGAGTGGCGGCGCAGAGCGCATGGCGACCTCCAAAAATGAGATGTGCCCTGCGCAGATGAACGCGGAATAGGGAGAAGTTTAGGCGCGGACGGCCCCCTGGCCGCCCGTTTCCCTTCGTTGCGCGCGTGTTTTTGCGCCTGACGGGGCGCCTTATTGCCTCTGGCTTAAGCCGCGGCCTCTCGCGCTACGATGTCGAGCACAATTCTGCCAAAGCGTTTAAGCTTCGCTTCGCCGACGCCATGGCAGCGGCTGAGCGCATCTTCATCTTGCGGCCGAACCGACGCAATTTCGGCCAGCGTTCGATCGGTGAAGATCACATAGGCGGGCACATTATGCTCCTGCGCCAGCTCCATGCGTTTGAGCTTTAGGGCGCGATAGAGGTCTGGATCGGCGTCTGCGGCAAGCATCGGACCGCCGCGCGTGCGTTCGCGCCGAGTTGATTGTTGGGTCTTGCTATCCTTGCGGAGGAAGACTTCGCGCTCGCCGCGCATCGCTTCCCAGCCCGCCTCTGTCACGCGCCATCCGCCAAAGTCGGCCAGATCCACCGCCGCTAGGCCGGTGGCGTAGATTTGGCGAAACACGCTGCGCCATTCATGTTTCTGCAGGTCGGCCCCCACGCCGAAGGTCGGGAGTTTGTCATGCTCATGCCGGACCACTGCTTCGTTCGGATCGCCGCGCAGCACGGCGATGAGATGCTCAACCCCGAAACGCTCGCCCGTGCGGCGGATGGCGGACAACGCCTTCTGTGCGATGATCGAACCATCATAGCGCTCCTGCGGCTCTTGGCACAGGTCGCACCCGCCGCAAGGCTCCGGCAGCGTTTCGCCGAAATAGGCGAGCAGGGTTTGGCGGCGGCATGTCGGCGCTTCGGCGAGAGCAAGAAGGGATTGCAGCCGCCCGCGGTCCGAGCGTTTGCGCTGCTCCGGCGCGTCCGATTCCTCAATCTGCCGCCAGCGCAGCTTGATGTCTTCAACGCCAAACAGCGTCAGCGTGTCCGCCGGAGCGCCGTCTCGCCCGGCGCGGCCGATCTCCTGATAATAGCTCTCAACGGTTTTCGGCAGATCCGCATGGACGACATAGCGCACATCCGGCTTATCGACGCCCATCCCGAAGGCGACGGTGGCGGCCATGACCACCCCATCCTCATGGACAAAGGCGCGCTGGTTCTGGGCGCGCTGTTCCGAGGGCAGCCCGGCATGGTAGGCCAACGCCCGGACGCCCTCGGCGTTGAGCCGCTCAGCCACTTTCTCGGCGCGTTTGCGGGACGAGCAGTAGATGATGCCGGCCTGGCCCTGACGCTCCTTCACAAAGTCCACAATCCGAGCCGTCGTGTTCGCTTTAGGCTCGAAGGCGAGGCGGAGATTCGGACGGTCGAATCCGCGGATGAAGGCGCGCGGCGGGCGCTGCGGTGTGAACAGCTTGTCGATAATCTCCGCCCGCGTCGCTTCGTCTGCGGTTGCAGTGAAGGCGGCGACCTGCAGACGCTCGCCCTGTTCCTGCTCCATTCGCGCGCGGAAAGCGCCGACGGCGAGATAGTCCGGCCTGAAATCATGCCCCCATTGCGCGACGCAGTGGGCTTCGTCCACCGCCAGCAGGCTGACGCCTTTGCGGGCGAGCATATAGGCGGTGTCCGGCTGCGCCAGCCGCTCCGGCGCGACATAGAGCAGCTTCAGCGATCCGGCGCGCAGCTTTGCGCGGATCTCCGTGTTCTCTTCAAAGCTGTTCGCGGAGGTGAGCGCCCCAGCTTCGACGCCGAGCGCCTGTAGCGCCGCGACTTGATCTTGCATCAGCGCGATAAGCGGTGAAACGACAAGCGCGAGGCCAGGGCGCAGCAGCGCCGGCAGCTGATAGCACAAGGATTTGCCGCCGCCTGTTGGCATGATCGCCAACGCGTCGTCGCCTGCGAGCACGGCTCGTACGATTTCTTCTTGGCCAGCGCGGAAGCTTTCGTAGCCCCAAACACGACGCAGCGTCGCCAGCGCGTCGCCGTCGCCGCTTTCCGCGGCGCACAGCTGTGCCGGTGCGCTGTCATTGGATGACATCGCTCTTCTCCTCACTTCGCAATAGCTACACTCTCTCCAAAGTTAAGACTAAGCGTCGAAACCTGGGCAGGTCTATGAAAAGTTAAGAGGCTTCATCCCAGATATGGGCCGGACTGCGTCTGTTCCGCAACTTTTACGCGCATCGCGTGCAGCTCGGCCCCTGTTCTCCGCTCCGGAACATCGCGTTAACTATGATCGAGACGCTTTTGCCGGCCGCTGAGCATGCTACAGGTGCGCAACGGCAATGCGGCAGGAGGCTTCAAATGGGGTGCGATCGGATTGAGGCGGCGACGCAAGGGCTGCGGGGCGCGCTGATTCTGGGGCCGCCGCCGCCGGACAGCTTCTCGGATCTCGCCGTCGACAGCCGGGCGGTGCGTGAAGGCGGGCTGTTCGTCGCCATCAAGGGCGATGCGACGGATGGGGCGCTTTACGCCGGCGCCGCCGTCGCGAAGGGCGCTAAAGCAATCCTGTGCGATTTGGCGGGAGCGTTGCGCATCCGGGAACGCTTGGGGGCGTGGCCGGTAACGATGTTTGTGGCGCCCGATCCGCGGCGGCGGCTGGCCCAATTGGCGCGCGCGCTTCGCCCGGAACAGCCCCGCAATGTCGTGGCGGTTACGGGCACCAATGGCAAAACGTCAGTCGCCAGCTTCGCGGCGCAACTGTTTGGCGCCCTCGGCCGAGGCGCGGCGACCTTCGGCACCGCAGGTATGCAGAGCTGGAATTTGGCCGCTCCGTTCTCGGAGCCGATCAGCCATACGACGTTGGAGCCAATCGCGTTTCACAATTTGATGCAACGCTTGGCGGGCGCTGGCGTCACCCATGTGGCGATGGAGGCGTCGAGCCACGGGCTCGCGCAGTATCGCGTCGATGGGGCGGATATCGCCGCGGCCGCGCTGACCAATATTACGCGTGATCATTTAGACTATCACGAAGACGCGGCGGACTACGCGGCGGCGAAGCTGCGTTTGTTTTCAGAAGTGGTCGCTGAGGGCGGCGCGGCGGTGCTGAATGCTGACGATCCGAGTTTTGATGCGGTGTTCGCCGTCGCGACGGCGCGCGGATTGCGGACCCTGCCGGTCGGCCATGCCGCGGCGGGGGGGGATGCAATCCAGATCCTGGGCGAAACGCCGGACGCGTCGGGGATCGCCATTGAGTTCCGCTATGCGGGCGTGATCCATCGCAAGCGCTTGCCGCTGATTGGCGCGTTTCAAGGCGCGAACGCCTTGGCGGCGGCTGGGCTTGCGATATCCGTCGGCGAAGCGCCAGGGGCGGTGTTTGATGCGTTGGAGGGGCTGAGCGGCGTACGCGGGCGGATGGAGTTGGCCGCGCGCCGCGCCAACGGAGCTGGCGTCTTTGTTGACTACGCCCATACGCCCGACGCGCTCGCCGTCGCTCTGTCAGCGTTGCGTCCGCATACCGAAGGGCGGTTGCATGTCGTTTTTGGCGCCGGCGGTGATCGGGATCCAGGCAAGCGGCCGTTAATGGGCCAAGCCGCCGCCGCGCATGCGGACCGGGTTGTGGTGACGGATGACAATCCGAGGTCTGAAGATCCGGCGGCGATCCGCGCGGCGATCCTGACGGCGGCGCCGGAGGCGATCGAGATTGGCGATCGCGCGGAGGCGATCTTGCGCGGGGTGGACGGTCTGGAAAGCGGCGATGTTTTGCTCATTGCGGGGAAGGGCCATGAGCAAGGGCAGATCATCGGCGGCGAGGTGACGCCATTCGATGATGTCGAGCAAGCCCGCGCCGCGGTGGGCGCGCTTGACGGCGCGGCGGGGCAAATCGGAGCGGGCGAGAGCGGACGCGGATCGGAGTGAAGCGAGGATCGGCGGACGCTCTCAGCGCCCGCTCATGGCCGTCTCGCGGCGTTAACGCCTTCCAATGAGGGATCGCCACCCGCGGCGCAGGCCGGAATAGAGCAGGTTCACACCGGCCCAGCCAACCGCGGCCAGCCCCCCGCAGGCGACGGCGCCGACGATGGAGTCGCGGTCTTTCTCTACAAGGGACAAGGCCGAAAGCCCGTCACGCATGGCCGACGCCAGTTCCGGCCGCCAGTGAGCGACAATCGCCATCAGCTTGTCGCCCATTAGGCCGCCGATCAGGAGGGCCAGCAGTGTCACCAGCGCCAGGGAGCGCCACCAGCGAAAGCGCTTGCTGACATCGAAGCTGCTTCGAATCG
The DNA here is from genome assembly GCA_022760355.1 of Neomegalonema sp. Taxonomy (GTDB): domain Bacteria; phylum Pseudomonadota; class Alphaproteobacteria; order Rhodobacterales; family Rhodobacteraceae; genus JALEGB01. Next base: position 2,348 of record JALEGB010000076.1, on the reverse strand, counting down.
AGCGGGCGATAAACAGCCAGGCGCTGACATAGATTCCGACGGCGAAGCCGGCGATCGCGCCAAAGACATACTTATCCGCCGCTGTTCCGTCCGCGACCGGCGTCGCCCCGCCATAGGAGGGGGCGATGGCGGCGTAATAGTCTGGGGCCAGCGCCGCCGCTGTTTCGCCTAAGCTCAACCCAACCGCCGCCATCGACACCGAAATGGCGACATAGGCGATCTCATCCGTGGATCGCATCGTGTCATGCGTATCGCGCTGAACTTTGTTCAGCTCGTGCCATTGCAGCCGTTCGATCAGCAGGCTGACCCGTTGAAAGAGGCGGTCGCGCCGCGCGCTCAAATCGGCGAGATAGTTGAAGCTATGGGTGAGGCGGCGGCGGATAAATTCGTCATAGGGCTGCCAACCGGAGATCTCGCCCACTTCGCGATCCGAACATTTCATCTCCGCAATTCGACGTTCGAAGGTCTTCGCATACAGGTTGGATCGGTTGACCCGATAGTTCAGGCCGCCGCGGACCTTTTTGCCAAGCATCTGCAGCTCTTCAAAAATTTTGATGAGCACGTTGTTTGAGTCGGAAATATTTTCGGCGGGCGAGGCGCTGGTCTTCTGGTCGAAGCGAAGGCCAAGACTGCGCAGGCGAGAGCCGATGCGCGTGAGTTTGCTATAGTCCGTGAGCGCCATAATCCGCAGCGTTTGCAGGGTGTGCAGCCGTTCAACCAGCCGGCCCAGCACATGCGGTTGTGGCCGCGACCGGAGGAGCAACAAGATGCGGCTTGGCGGCACGTAGTTGTCTCCGGCGCCTCTTGATTTGCTTTTGGGATCGGCGTCGCTTTTTCGTTTGAGTCGGTTCATCTCCGTCGCGATGGTTGAGCCGAGCGACGAAAGGAAGATGTGCCGGCCGCTCATAACGCGGTTGGCGACGAACTCGCGGTCGGCGGATTGGCGAAATAATTGATCGATCGTTGCGCGGCGGGCGTGCAGCACGTGATAGGCCTCGACCGCCGGGGTGACGACGTCGTCCTTCGCCTGCTGCGGGTCTAAACTGATCGTCTTGCCGATATCGTCGGCGGCTTCGCCAGGTTCGCGCCAGCCGAATTTGACCGGGTCGCTCGGATTCCAATCGCGCCAATCGGGGGCGGCGCTCGCGATCACCATCTGCAGCGAGCCGAGCACCTCGCCTGGGAATAGACTTTCATCGGGATCATGAAGGCGCCGTCGTGCGTCGCGGCCGCCCGCATAGTCTTCTTTCAACGCGATTTCGCGCAGCTTCTTGGCGAACTCGGTCCAGATCTCCTCAAACGCATAGTTCGCTTGAGCGCGCACATCCGTGGATGCGTTTTCGCTGTCGCTCCGTCCGATAATATTGAGCGCATCGCTGAGTTTGCGCTTCTCCGGCGTATCTCGAATATGGGACGGGTTGAGGAGTTGCCCAATATCACCATGTTGCTGTGTATAATCATTACCAAATGCGCCTTCTTTATAATGATCATTCCTGGGATCTAGAGAGGGTGCCACGCTTAGTACAAAAAGAAATTTTACATATTCAGTGTGGGTTTCGACCGAGGTTATTCCGAAAATACCGTTCCAGACAAAAGGGAAGTGCCGAGATTCAATCCTAACTTGGCCTGTGTCGCTCTTCTTGTCTTCGGGGTCGGAGCTTTCATCGTCGCGAATTGGCTTGTGCAGTTCAAGTTCGCGGATCGCGGACACTTCCGGCGTCGGAATATCATTGTGAAAGAATAGTCGAATGACGTCGTTGATCTGATCGATCCACTTTTCCTTCCGTCGCAGCTCTTCCTTCGGGTCATCGGTGAGCAGCGGATCGTCTTTTTCATGTGGCCGCAGCGACAGGCCCCAGGCGATTGCCGGGCCTTCGACAATTGGCGACGGCCGCAGATGCGGCATGCTGACATAGTCGACAGCATCGTCCGCCCACTGAAGCAGCGCTCGCAGCGTTTCCTGATGCTGGTCGTCTTTGCTTGTAGGGCCTGAATCTCCGCGATCAGTCATAATACTGCCCCCTCTGTTTTCGAATCGCGCACCAATTCACAGTTTGGCGCTGTCGACGGGGAGGGACAAGCCCCAAATGATTTCCGCGCGGCGCGCTTTGCGTTCCCCCATTGCGGAAGATGTGTTTCGCCCCTATGTTGCGCGGCGTTGGAGAGGTGGCCGAGTGGTCGAAGGCGCACGCCTGGAAAGCGTGTATACGGGCAACCGTATCGCGGGTTCGAATCCCGCTCTCTCCGCCACCATTTCGCTCGCGCCAAGCTCACTGCGTTCGCAGGCTCCGCGGGGGCGCCCTTTCGGGCGGTCGCGCAGTCGCGCTCCCGGCGTGGAGTTCGAACTT
>JALEGB010000075.1 GCA_022760355.1 Neomegalonema sp. | reverse complement strand
ATCGACGTCCGGCGAGCCCCTAAACCGGGCCCGAAGGGCGCTTCCTAGCCCGTCCTCAGCTGGGCTTACCGGTCTTGACCGGGCAATCAGCCCGCTCTGCGCCCGGTGCGCAGCCGAGAACGGGCTAGGAAGCGCTGACGACGCCTGATGAAGGGGTTTCGACCCTAATCGGCGCTGGTGATCTCTGGCGCGCGCCGCCAGGCGTGCGCCGTAGATTGACAATCAAGACGGACCGCCTCCGCCCGATGCGGAGGCGGACGTTCGCACATCTAATTGACAGTTTCGGAGGCGCCCATGCGCGGCAAGGACGTGATCCTCGAGGGCATGTCGATCACTTATCCGAACGGCTTCACGGCGGTGCAGCCCACGGATCTGAAGATCGAGGCCGGGGAGTTCTTTTCCATCCTCGGCCCCTCCGGCTGCGGCAAAACCACGATCCTGCGTGCGGTCTCCGGGTTCGTCGAACCCAGCGCCGGGCGAATTTTAATCGGCGACGAAGATCAAAACGGTCGCGGCCCGAACCGCAGGCCGACGGCGCTCATTTTCCAGAACCTCGCCCTCTTTCCCCTGATGCGCGTATGGGAGAACGTCGCCTTCGGCCTGGAGGCGCGCGGCGTCCCCAAGCGCGCCCGGCGCGAGAAGGCGATGGAGCTGTTGGAGCTGGTCGCGCTCCAAGGTCAAGCGGAGAAAAAGCCGACCGAGCTGTCCGGCGGCCAACGGCAAAGGGTCGCGATCGCACGCGCGCTCGCCGTCGAGCCGGCTGTTCTGCTGCTGGATGAACCGCTCTCGGCGCTTGATCTAAAATTACGCCAACACATGCGGGCGGAACTACGCGCTATTCAGAAAAAAACCGGCGTCACATTCATCTACATCACCCATGATCAAGGCGAAGCGCTGACCATGTCCGATCGGATCGGGGTGATGAATGAGGGGGTGATCGAGCAAGTCGGCTCCAGCGACGAGATCTACTCCCACCCCAGAACTGCGTTCGTGGCCAGCTTTGTCGGCGAAGCGAATGTATTTGAAGGCGCTGTCGCGGCGATTGACGGACAGCTCGCTCAAATCGACACCCCCGCCGGGCGGTTTGTCGGCCGCAACGCTGGCGCGCTCGCGATCGGCGACGCCGCGATGCTGTTCGTCAGGCCAGAGCATGTTGGCTTTGCCGGGCCCGCGCATAGCTTCGACAATCAACTGATGGCGCAACCGGAACGCCGCGATCTGGAAGGCCCGTTCGTCAATATCATTCTGAGGGCCGGGGAACGCGAGATCGCAATGCACGTCAAAAATGACGGCGATACCGCCAGCGCGCCCGCAGCCGGCCCAGCAAAGATCGGGTTCTCCTCCGACCGGGCTCAGATATTGCCCAAAGGCGCGTTGGCGCAAACCGGCAAGGAGCTGGCGGAAGCGTGAGCGGGCTCTTTAAATCATACGGCCGCCCCCTGGCCCTCTTCTTCGGTCTGATGGTGTCCATCTGGGCCGCGGTGCTGATCGTACTGCCGCAATTCACAATGGTGGACAAAGCGCTGCGCCCGCCGGCGCGAGAGCGGGACAGCGCCGTCGTCGCGACGCTGATGCGGGATGCGCGCACCTGCCAATCCGTTCTGCAAACGCATATCGACGCGTCCGCGGCGGCGAAAACAGCGGAACCAGTTGAGAATGGCGGCCTCGCCGTTCCATCCATGGGCGGCTCACGCCCTTCGGCCGGCGGCCTGCCATCCCCCAGCATAGGCGGGATGCGCGCCCCAAGCCCCAGCGGCGGCGCTGCGCGCCCCTATATTTTGCAATGCGATCGAACGACGACCGCGGTCAAACTGGTGCGCGACACAGATGCGCCGACCGAGACGCTGTCCAGCCGCTACGGGCTGCCGACGCTGTCGGTCGATCCCAAGGCCGCAATGAAGGCGCAGATCGCACAGGCTCAGGCGGTCTACGCCGCCGCCGCGCCGCTGCATAAGCGCCTGTTGGCGGCTGAAAGCGGCGCCTTTCCCTACGCGTCGCGAAATTTCGAGCTGATCTGGGCAGCGCGCGTCATCCCGATGTCGGCGGAAACGAAAGCGAAAGAAGACGCTGAGATCGGCAACCAATTGCTCGACCTGTTGGGTCTACGGTTTGAAAAAGACGGAGTGGTTCATCTTCGCATCACGCTCGTGACGCTTCTGCGCACCATCCTGTTTGCGCTGGCGGCGACGACGCTGGCGCTGCTGATCTGCTATCCGGTGGCCTATAAGCTCGCGTTCGCCCCGCCCGGCGGCAAGGCGATCGCGCTGCTCCTTGCGCTTATCATCCCCTACGCGATCGTCGAAATCATGCGCGTATACGCCTGGGTTTCGATCATCGAGGCGCGGGGCGTGATTAACCAGGCGCTGCATTGGATCGGGGCGATCGATCTGGATAAAGGCGAGGCCATTCCCTTTAAGCGATCGCCGATGACCGTGTTTCTGGTGATTGTTTACACCTACATGCTCTACATGGTGTTCCCGATCGCCAGCGTGATGTCGACGCTCGACCGGAACCAGCTGGAGGCGAGCCGAGATTTAGGCGCGTCGACCTGGCGCATGCATAGCCGCGTTGTGATTCCACATGCAAAGCCCGGCATCGCGGTCGCTTGCATCAGCACTTTCATGCTGGCGGCGGGCGCTTTTTCGGTGCCCCGGATCATTTCACGGGGGCTGCAATCCGAGTGGTTCAGCCAAACGATCTACAACAAATTTTTTGAGGCCGAGAACTCCAACGTGGGCGCAGCCTATTCCTTCGCCTTCACCGTCGTCTGCTTTCTGATGGTTGGCCTGTTCATGTGGCTCATGAGGGCCCGCTTGAAGGACTTCGTACGCACATGAAATCGACATCGTCCTTCATCCTGTCCGCCTATATCGGCCTGTTCCTGGTGTTCATGTTCGCGCCGCTCATTCTGATGGTGGTCGCCAGCTTCAACGACATCTCGCCGCCATCAGTCACCGAATGGCGCGGCTTTACCTGGAAATGGTACGCGTTTTTTTGGACCGACGCCGCGACCCTGCGCGCGGACCCGGTGCTTCGCGCCCTTGATCGCGATAAGTTTGTCGGTTGCCTGCAGAACTCCTTGATCATCGCTGGCGTCGTTACGCCAGCGGCGCTGGTGTTCGGCCTGTCTGGCGCGATTATCCTGACCCGTTGGCAGTCCCGCCTCAACGGGCTGCTATGGTGGATCTTGTTGTCCCCGATCCTAGCGCCTGGCGTTATTCTGGGCCTGTCCGCGCTCGTATTCTGGAGCAGTCTGGGCGTCGATGCCGGCCTCTTCACGATCATTATCGCGATGACGACCTATGTTTCCGGCTTTTCGATGTTGATCATTATGGCGCGGCTCCAACGCCAACCTGTGGAGCAGGAAGAAGCGGCGCTTGATCTCGGCGCCGGTCCAATGCGCGTTTTCCGCCGCGTGACCTTGCCCTTCCTGACGCCCGCCCTGCTTTCGGCGGCCGTAATCACATTCATGGCGGTGATCGAGAACTTCAACACCACCATGTTTTCCAAGGGCGGCGCCTGCACATTCGCGACCGAGATTGGATCGATGGTTCGCAACCCCAACGGGCACCCGCCGGTGATCAACGCGGTCGGCGCGATTGTGATTTTGCTTACGATTATCGCGGCGACCGTCCACGCCTTCGCGCGCCGGGCGGAAAAACGGCGATAGCTGGGGACGCAAGTCGACGCCCCAACGGGCATTTCGGCGGCATCGCGACCGAAGCCGGATGCAACTCGCAAATGGCGGCGCGCGCCTCAGACTGAAATATGCCATATAGACAATGACATAAATCCACGCGCCTCGAAAACCAGCATACTGACCACGCCGACATTCGAATAAAAGAATACCCTTTCGCGCGCCAATCCGCCACCGATATATCATAAGCGTCGCCTCCAACGGCATGAAGTGCGTAAGCTTCAAAATTTGGCTCGCCATTTTCAGAGATTTTGAACAACAATTTGCGATCATAGGATCAGTAGACAGTACAAACGCCCAGAAATCTGGCAGGTAACTGATATGTCAAAGCAGTTCTGGCGAGAATTTACAGTTCAGTTGGCAAGCTTACTGGCGTTTTTCGCCTGTTGGACGCTTGGCATATTCGAATGGTTCTATAGCTCGTTGCAGGGGACGTCAGGGGCCGGGGCGATCACCGCTCTGTTTTTTTTGGTTTTTTTCCTAATAGCTGTCTGCGTATCGCTCATCATGCGCACCCGCTTTCTCCAATCGGAGCTCAACGGGCAGCTTGAAGCCGAATTCGATACCCAGCGGCTGGCGCTTCACGATCCGCTAACGGGACTGATCAATCGCAGGCAGTTTTTGATCGAGCTGCGCCAATTGATTGACGTCGCCGCCGCGTCGAACAAAAGCGTTTCCGCTATGGCCATCGATCTCGACCGGTTTAAGGCGGTCAATGAGATCTATGGCCACGCCGCCGGCGATGAAATTCTGCTACAGGTCTCGCAGAGGCTCGTCGAACTGATTCGCGTTGGAGATCTTGTCGCGCGGATAGGCGGCGATGAGTTCACTGTGGTGGCGACATGGCCCAGCGACGACCCCACGCCGATGACCGCCCTTGCACAAAAAATCTGCGAAGCTTTGGCGGCCCCCTATACCGTCCGCGGCGAGCGGATCGAAATCGGCGCCAGCGTCGGGGTGGCGACGTTGAACGACAAACATTCCAGCGAGCTGATGAAACATGCAGAGCAAGCGCTAACCCGCGCCAAGAACGCCGGACGTAAACAAGTTGCGCATTTCGACAAAGCGCTGTGCGACGAGATGCAACGACGCTCAAAGCTGGAACAAGACATCCGACGCGGCCTGCGCGCCGATGAGTTCGTACCGCACTTCCACCCCTTGATCGACTTGCCAACCAACCGGATCAGCGGGTTTGAGATTCTGGCGCGTTGGCGGCATCCGGAACAAGGCGTTGTCGCGCCGGATGTTTTTATTCCCGTAGCGGAGGAGGTCGGACTGATCAGCGAGATCGGCTGGATGGTGTTGCGCAAAGCCTGCGACGCCGCCATGCGCTGGCGAGAGCCACTGCCGATGTCGTTCAATCTTTCCCCGAATCAGTTCCAGGATCCTGAGCTGGCGGAAAAAATCTGCGAGGTGCTCCGGAGCACCGGCTTCCCGCCCAGCCGCCTTGAGGTCGAGGTCACAGAAAGCGGGATTATCCAGGACTTCACCCTTGCCCAAACGACCATCGCCGCGCTGAAAGCGCAGCAAGTGCGTGTCGCGCTTGATGATTTTGGCACCGGCTATTCCAGCCTGACCACATTGCGCGAGCTGCCCTTCGACAAAATTAAGCTGGATCGAAGCTTCGTGACCGGCTTGCAGCATAACGACGAAAGCTCCCGGATTGTTTGCGGAATTGTTTCGATGGCGCAAAGCCTTGGACTGATGACAACCGCGGAGGGCGTCGAAAGCGAGTATGAGGCGGAGTGGCTAAAACAGATCGGCTGCACACAGGGCCAGGGCTTTTTGTACGCTAAACCGATGCCCGCAGAGGAAACAGCCCGCTTCCTCGACGGAACGGCGGCAACTGAACCGCAGCCGGTGCCGGATATGGCTCCTCCGGCGCGCGCCGCCCATTTCTAGAGTGATTTGAAGTGAGATGGCCCCATCTAACGGCCGTAAATCGCGACCAAACAAGCTCTAGGAAGGCCAGCGACAGGCGCGCCGAGCGAGCAGCGCCCTATTTATCCTTGATTTTGGATAAAATCCGATATAATGGATATTTAGAAAGCGAGAGGCATCATCCGCTATCGTTGCGGCCGGCTGGCCAAAAGCAGGAGGCGTCAATGAGCGCGGCCTTTATCCATCAGATCGAACAAACGCTCGCCGAGATTGAACGCGACGGGCTCTATAAACGGGAGCGGACGATCATTTCCCCGCAGCGAGGACGCATCGAAGTTGCTGGCCAGGAGGGCGCGCCGATCTCGGCGATCAATCTGTGCGCGAACAACTATCTTGGCCTCGCAGATAGTCCGGCTCTGATCGAAGCGGCGAAAAGCGCGATGGATCGGCGCGGCTACGGGATGGCGAGCGTGCGGTTCATCTGTGGGGCGCAGGACATCCATCGCGAGCTGGAGCAGGCGATCGCGGCCTTCCTCCAGAAAGATGACAGCATCCTGTTCGCCGCCTGTTTCGACGCCAATGGCGGGTTGTTTGAACCGCTGCTTGGCCCCGAAGACGCAATTGTCTCTGATGCTCTGAACCACGCCTCGATCATCGACGGCGTCCGCTTGTGTAAGGCGAAACGCTACCGCTATCGCAATAACGACCTCGAAGATCTGGAAGCGCAGCTAAAGGCGACGCGTGCGGATGGCGCGCGTCACATCATGGTCGCGACCGACGGCGTGTTCTCAATGGATGGCGTCATCGCCGACTTGGCGGGCGTGACGCGGCTAGCTGAAGAATATGACGCGCTGGTCATGGTCGATGACTGCCACGCGACCGGCTTTCTCGGCCCGAAAGGCCGAGGAACTCCGGCGCATTGCGGAGTCGAAGAAAAGGTCGACATTCTAACCGGCACGCTCGGCAAAGCGCTGGGCGGCGCGCTGGGCGGCTATATCGCGGGGCCGCAGCCGGTGATTGATCTGCTGCGTCAGCGCGCCCGCCCCTATCTTTTCTCGAATGCGCTGCCTCCCGCCATTGTCGCAGCGTCGATCACAGCGTTGCAACTGGCGGAAACAGGCGACGCATTGCGCGAACGTCTGTTCGCCAATGCGCGCTATTGGCGGGACGGGCTGACAAAACTTGGGTTTGACCTTCTGCCCGGCGCTCATCCGATTGTGCCAGTGATGCTGGGCGATGCGAAACTCGCCCAATCGATGGCGTCGCGGTTATTCGAGCTCGGCGTCTATGTCTCGGGCTTCTTCTATCCGGTGGTCCCCAAAGGCGCCGCGCGGATCCGTACACAGATGAGCGCCGGCCTGACGGAGGCGGACCTCGCCCAAGCCCTCGCTGCTTTTGAAAAAGCCGGAAAAGAACTGGCGGTGATCAAATGAGCCACGAAATGCGCGCGCTGGTGAAGGCCCGACCTGAGGCCGGACTGGAGCTGCAAAGCCGCCCGATACCGACGATCGGGCCCGACGATGTTTTGATCCGTGTAAAGAAAACGGGCATCTGCGGTACGGATGTCCACATCTGGGATTGGGACAGCTGGGCGCAACGCACCGTGCCGACCCCGCTGACAATCGGGCATGAATTTGCAGGGGAAATCGTTGAAATTGGCGGGGCGGTCGAAGAGTTGAAAGTTGGGCGACGGGTGAGCGGCGAAGGACACCTGATCGGCCATACCTCTCGTCAGTCCCGCGCCGGACGTTTTCACCTCGACCCCGAGACCCGCGGCATTGGGGTCAATGAGGAAGGCGCATTTGCGGAATATCTGCGCTTACCCGCCTTCAATGTCGTGCCTCTACCAGAAGCAATTCCGGACGATATCGGCGCGATCCTCGACCCGCTGGGCAATGCGGTGCATACGGCCCTCAGCTTTGACCTGGTTGGCGAAGATGTGCTGGTGACCGGCGCCGGCCCGATCGGGATCATGGCTGCGGCGGTTGCGCGCCATGTCGGCGCTCGGCATGTGGTGCTGACGGATGTGAACCCAACGCGCCTTGAACTTGCGGCCGCCGTCGCGGACGTCGTGACCGTGAATGTCGCCGAACAGGATCTCCGCTCTGAAATGCGCCGGCTCGGTCTCAAGGAGGGGTTTGACGTCGGCCTTGAAATGTCCGGCAATCAAAAAGCGCTCGATCAGATGGTTGAGACGCTTGTCATGGGCGGCCGGATCGCCCTTCTCGGCGTTCCGGCGGGCAAGAGCGAAGTGGATTGGTCACGAATTGTCTTTAAGGCCATTACCATCAAGGGCGTCTACGGTCGGGAGATCTTTGAGACTTGGTACAAAATGATCGCCATGCTCGAGAACGGCCTGGATATCAGCCGGGTGATCACGCACCGGCTGCCGGCCTCAGACTATCAACAGGGGTTTGACGCGATGAAATCAGGCCAGTCGGGCAAGGTTGTGCTCGACTGGACCGCCTGAGCCAAGCGCGCTGATGGCGGACAAAGAGGATTTCGCACTGCGTTTGGCCGAGCGGTTGCGCGCGGCGCGCAAGGCGCAGAAGCTCAGCCTGGAGGCGCTGGCGGAGCGATCCGGCGTATCGCGCTCCATGTTGTCCGCGATTGAGCGCTGTGAAAGCAGCCCGACGGTGGCGAGCCTTTGGAATCTCACGAATGCGCTTGGCGTTGATTTTTCGGGTTTGCTGGATGACGGCGCAAAACGCAGCGCGCCGATCCTGGAGATCGTGCGTGCGGATCAGGCGCCGGTCATTCAAACCAGGGGCGCGGGCTGCCGCATTAAAATCCTCAGCCCGCCGGCGGATGTCGGCGAAGCTGAAGTTTATGATCTGAGCCTGGCGGCTGGCGGCGTACTGGAAAGCGCGCCGCATCGCGCCGGCGCAGTCGAACATTTAACGGTGCTTGACGGCGACTTAGAGATTGCGTCCGGCGATGCGAAGGAGCGCGTAACGGAGGGCGAAACCATTCGCTATCGCGCCGACCTTCCCCATGCCATCCGCGCGCTTGACGGCGCCGCGCGCGCGGTGCTTATCGTCAAAGGCGCTTGACGGGAGCCGTCGGCGAACGATTTACTAGACAATCTAAAACGATTTAAATCGCGTATCCTTTCCACGAGGACTCCCAATGAGCGCACGCGCCGTCGCGCCAATGGCCGATCGCCGCCTGTTCGGCATCGGACTGATGCTGGCCGCCTATCTTTGCTTCACCGGAATCGATACCTGCGCAAAGTGGCTCGTGCAGTCCGGTCTGCCGCCCATGGAAGTCGCTTTTGTGCGCTATGCGGCGCATCTTGTCATCGCCACCGCGCTGCTGGCGCCCGGCGCCGGTCTCCGACTGTTTGCGACGCGCGCTATCGGGCTTGAAGCGCTGCGCGCCTTGTTCCTGCTCGGATCAACGGTGTTAAACTTCTTTGCAGTCCAATATCTGCCGCTCACGCTGACAGTAACAATCTTCTTCACGGTCCCGCTTTGGGTATGCGCGCTTTCGGTGCCCTTCCTTGGCGAGAAAGTGGGCCTGCGGCGCTGGAGCGCGATCTTCGTCGGGTTTGGCGGCGTCCTCGCGGCGATGCAGCCCTGGAGCGCGGAGGCGCATCCGGCGATGCTGCTCTCCCTGGGCGCTGCGTGCTGCGCTTCGTTTTATGCGATCACAACGCGCAAGTTAGCGGGGATCGACAGCTCCGCCACGCAGCAATTCTATGCGGCCGGCCTCGCCACCCTGGCGCTCGCGCCCGTGGCCACCATCGGATGGCAATGGCCCGCGCTCCCAATCGATTGGGTGGCGTTCGCGTTAATTGGCTTCTTTGGCTGGCTAGGCCACCAATTCCTCACGGTCGCCCATCGCTACGCGCCCGCCAGCACGCTCGCGCCCTTTATCTATGCGCAGATGTTTTTCATGGCGACATCGAGCTATCTGATTTTCCATGACCCGATCAAACGCCAAACGCTGGTGGGCGGCGCCATTATTCTCGCCAGCGGGCTGTATATTTGGATGCGGGAGCGAAAGTTGGACGGCGCCGGGCCCTCGCATCAGTCTCCACGCTGACAAAGGCGGCTTCGCATGCGCGCACAGATTTCGTTCGTTGCGCCTCCGCCAAGCGCGACCTCTACTCGGCCGAAATTTTGTCCGCCACATAGGTTGCGATCGCGAGAGACCCCGTCAAAGCCGGGCTTTCAAAGCCGAATAGATGATACAGGCCGGGCGCGCCATGCTCGCTGGGCCCTTCGATCAAGAAATCCGTTTGATAGTCCGGGTCGATCTTGGGGCGCACGCCCGAATAATCAGGCCGCAACGCCCCATCGGGCAGCCCCGGCCAATAGAGGCGTATCGCAGCGTAAAACGCGTCGCCGCGCGCAGGCGCAACCCGATAATCGATCTGATCCGGATCGTCGGTCGCTAGCGGCTCCACATCTGGGCCAAACCGCGCCGCGCCGGCAAGGTCAAGCGTAAGATGGACGCCTAAACCGCCATGCACCGGCGCCGGGTAGATCAGCCTCGAGAATGGCGCCCGCGCGCCGCTGAGTGCGAAGTAGTTGCCCTTGTAGTAGACCTTTGGCGGCGTGCGCGCCTGATGCGCCCCCTCGATCCGCAGGGCGACATCTTGGGCCCACAGCCCGGCGCAGTTGACGACCACATTCGCCGCAATCTGCTCAGCCGCAGGATCGGACGTTCGCAGCACGTCGGACGTTCGCAGCACAATGCGCCGCGGCTCGACCGCGCCCCCCGCCACCGCCACGCGCAGCGCCAGCGACGCGCCGTAAGCTTCGGCCTCAGAAAGCAAAGACAGCATATAGGCATGGCTGTCGATCACGCCCGTTAGCGGCGACCACAACGCTGCTGCAGCCCGGAGCGCAGGCTCCATCTGGCGCGCCGCCAGCCCGGTTATCGGCTCAAGCTCAGTGACGCCGTTTCCGGCCGCCCGCTCCCGCACTTTCTCGAGCGCGGCCTCTTCCGCTTCCTCTGTCGCAACAATCAACTTCCCGCACTGGCGGTGCGGCACGCCGCGCTCAGCGCACCACGCATAGAGCCGGTCTCGTCCTGAGACGCAGAAGCGCCCCTTCAAGCTGCCCGGATCATAATAGAGGCCAGCATGGATAACCTCGGAATTCCGGCTGGAGGTCTCGGCGCCAATCGCGCCGTTGCGCTCAAGGATCACGACCTCACGCCCTCGCCGCGCCAGCTCCGCGGCGATTGCGAGGCCAACAACGCCTGCGCCGATGATGACGACATCCGCTTGGATCAGCTCTGGGCCGCTCATGCGCATAGGCTCCTGGTTCGGCAAAGCGCGACAGGCGATTGCGCGCCGCCGCCGCCCGCTCTAGCAAATTGCGAGGCGCCTGAGTTTGGGCGCGCAAAAACAACATCGGAGGAGACGCATGTCGGATCAAGCGCCGCAATATGGCTTTGAAACTCTGCAAATCCACGCGGGCGGCAAACCAGATCCCGCCACCGGCGCTCGCCAGACGCCGATTTATCAAAACACCGCCTATGTGTTTCGAGATGCCGATCACGCCGCAGCGCTGTTCAATCTGCAGGAAGCCGGCTTTATCTATTCGCGGCTGACAAACCCAACCGTCTCCGCGCTTCAGGAACGCGTCGCCGCGCTTGAGGGCGGCGCCGGCGGCGTGGCGACGGCGTCCGGCCATGCGGCGCAACAGCTCGCGCTCTTTCCGCTGATGAGCCCCGGCGATAATTTCATCGCCTCCACCCGTCTGTATGGCGGCTCCATCACTCAGTTCGGCCAGGCGTTTAAGCGCTTTGGGTGGGAAGTCCGCTTTATCGATTTCGATGATATCGATGCGATCAAGGCGGCGATCGATGGGCGCACCAAAGCGTTGTGGGCGGAAAGCATCGCCAACCCAGGCGGTGTGATTACCGATCTGGAGCCCATCGCGGAGCTGGCTGACGCGCAGAAGATCCCTTTCATCGTCGACAATACGATGGCGACGCCAGCGCTCTGCCGGCCGTTCGATTGGGGCGCCCACATCGCCTGCCACTCAACGACGAAGTTTTTGAGCGGCACCGGCACGGCAATGGGCGGCGTTGTGATTGACAGCGGCCGTTTCGATTGGTCCGCGACCGACAAATTCCCGTCTCTCTCGGCGCCTGAAGAGGCGTATCACGGGCTGCGATTCCATGAGACCTTTGGCGCGCTCGCCTACACGTTGCACGGGCACGCTATCGGTCTGCGAGATCTGGGCGCATGCCAAGCGCCAATGAACGCGTTTCTCACCCTGCTGGGCGCGGAGACGCTTTCGCTCCGAATGCAGCGCCATTGCGAAAACGCCCAAGCAGTCGCCGAGTTTTTGGAGCAGCACGACAAGGTCGCCTATGTGTCCTACGCCGGCTTGCCAAGCTCGCCCTATCATGCGCGGGCCAAGAAATATCTGAAAGGCGGCGCGGGTTCGGTCTTCACCTTTGGCGTTAAGGGCGGCTACGAGGCCGGCGTCAAACTGGTCGACAGCGTCGAACTGTTCTCTCATCTCGCGAATTTGGGCGACGCCCGTTCGCTTGTGATCCACTCGGCGTCCACCACGCATCGGCAGCTCACTGACGAGCAAAGAGCGGCGGCGGGCGCCGGCGCCGAGGTCGTTCGGCTGTCAATCGGCATTGAAACCGCGGATGACTTGATTCGCGATCTTGAACAGGCGCTGGCGCGGCTCTAGCCCGAGAGAGGACGCCAGAGCGCCGCGTTTTCGCCCTCACGCGGCGCTCTAAGCGAAATTCTGGCGCAAAGTTTGCTTCTTCCAGCGCGAAATTTCACCCCGCGGCGCAGCCGGCTTCAGGGTTGAAAGCGAAGGGAGTTGTGTTCGATGCGCTTCATAAAAGAGAAAAATGCGCCGGGCGCGTCCAGCATGGAAAATTGGCCCGGCATCTGTTGCGACTTGAGCTCGGCGCATGAAGGCGCCAAAAAGCGATGGCTGGGGGGGATCCGCGAAACGACGCCCGCGCCTGCGAAGCGCGAGCCGTTATGGCTGTGGATCCGGGAAGCTGACCGTGTAGATGAAGCGGGCAGGGTAACGCGGCATATCGATCGGGCGCGTCGGGGTGGGAGACCCGCGCGCCGGACGCCGCTGTTCGCCGCTGGTCGAGGGGAGATCGAGATGAACGATTCGCATGATCGAGACGATGGGGATCGCCCCGAGCCGCTACAGGCTCAATCATTCCAAAATGTGGATGGTGTGATCGTCGACCCGTTCTCGCCGGAAGGCATTGGCGAAGATCCAGTCGCTTTCGCCGAACGGGTTGCTTTTCGGCTCTGGTCTGACGGCGATGTGGCGGGACGCGCGATCGAACAAGCGCGCAAGGACGCGGGCGGCGTCGGCCGCATCGACCAGGTTCTCGTCCGCCAAGGGCTTGTCGACCCCGAAGCCGCCGCGCGCGCAGTTGCAACAGAACTCAATGCGCCGCTGATTGACTTGCAGGACCCGCCGCGCACCCCGGTGCTGCCGGAAAGCCTGCCCATGAAATTCGTCGCCGAAGCGTCCGCCCTGCCGCTGGCGGATGATGGGGAGTTTCTGCAGCTGGCGCTCTCCGATCCGTTGGACGACTTCACCTTGCGCGCGATTGCAATGAAAACCCGGCGCAAGCTGGAGATCTATGTCGCTTCCGCCGAGTCCATCCGCGAAGCGATCGCGCAAATCTATCGCGGCGCGCCATCAACCGACCGTCGCGAGACGTCACAGCGGCGCTTGTTTGACAGCGCCCCCGCGCCGGCTTCCGCCGCGAGATCGCAACCGTTCCCCGAGGATGCGGAGCCCGAAGCACCGCTGGAGCGGTCCCCGCGCGTTGAAAGCGACGCCCGGCTTTCCCGCCCACGCTACGACGACGCAGCCTACGCCGAGCCTGAGCTCGATGAGGCGGCGTTTGAGGCGGCGCCCGCCACCCGTGCGCGGTTCGATGACCAGCCGCCTGCGCCGCCGCTATCGGAGCGGCCTTTCTTCGCGCCATCGCCGCGCGCGCGCGTCTCATCGCCGCCCCTGCGCGAGGATCACGATCAAGATCGCCGCCGCGATATCGCGACGCCGCGCCATCACGATGATCAGCCGGAAGAGGATAAGCCGCGTCGCGCGCCCAACTGGCTGACGAGCGAAGCGATCGCACAGGCCCAGGAAGCTGTATCGCGCTCAAAACTCGATGCGTTGCGCGGCATGCCTTCGCGCCGCGCCGAGACAAAGCCTGACGGGCCAAGCACGCCAATCGATGAGCCGGCCCCGAACCGAATCGCCGCCCCGTCCGAGCCTCCGCGGCGCCGTGGCGTGCTGACGCCGAACGCCGGCGCAGATGAGAAACGCCCCGCCGCAGCGAGTGGCGATATTCGTCGGCCAAAGTTTGTCCGCCCCAAACGGGTGACGCTAAAGGATTGGCACGATCAGGGCGGGCGCGGCGGCGTCGATCGGATGAGCCGCGAGCCGGAGGAAATGTCGATCGACCCGCTGGCGATCCCGCCGATGGAGGGGGAAGCGTCCTTGCATCCGCTGGGCGCTACGCCGCAGACGGAGCCGCAAGGCCGCCGTCGCTTTATGCGCGGCTTCGTCGGCGGCTTCACCGGCGGCGCGCTCCCGGACCAAGAGGACGCCCCGCTCGGCTCAGGCAAACCATTGAGCCGCTCACTTTCCCGGCGCAAAGCCCGCGACGAAGCCGCGCGCAAACTTGTCGCGACAGAAATCCGCGCAGCGCTGCGGGGCGAAACGGGCGGCGACGGCGCGCCTACGCCGGACAGCGTTGGAACCACCGGCCGCACGCCGGTCAATTCGCCACGCAGCGCGATCGCCGCGCTCGCAGAAGGCGAGGCCGCCCAGATTAACGCGACCGCTTATCAAGCCGCCGCCGCCCTCGCCCAACGCGAGCGTCGCCGTGAACGCGCAAGATCCGCCGAAGAGGCGCGACGAGAGCGCGGCGCGCCAGTGCGTCATCAGCTGACAACCAAGAAAGTGGAGACGCCGCAAAAGCCGGTCGCCAAAAGCTCCTCTGTCGTCGCGGACCTCGAAGCGCTCGGCTATCGCGATAGCGCGCGCGAAACCCTTGAGGCCGCAGTTACAGGCGGCGAAGGCCTTATTTTGATCTGCGGCCCGAGCGGCGCAGGCAAAACCAGCACGATGACCGCCCTGGCCAAACGTACGGCGGGCAAAGATCGGAAAATCGAGCGTTTCGATCGCTCGGTGGAACAACGCGAAAGCGACGCGCCAGACCGCGAGTTGGTTCTGATGGGCGCGATCAGCGGCGCGGAAAGCGCCGACGCCGCCGCCCGCGCCGCCATGCGCGGCGCGCTGGTGATCGCAACATTGGATGTTGAGTCGGTCGCTTCCGCCACCCCACGGCTGATCGCGATGGGATTGCCGCCCTTCGCGCTGGCTTCCTGTCTGCGCGCCGTCGCCGCCCAGCATCTGGCGCCGCGCGCCTGCTCCCGCTGCGCAGGATCGGGCCGCAGCGCCCGCGATGGCGGCGACTGTCCGCAATGCGGCGGCAGCGGCTTTGACGGGCAGATCAACATCGTCGAGGTCATGGCGATGGATGACGCGGTGCGCGCGCTGATCCTCGCCCAAGCGCCTGAAGAGGCGTTTCGCCACGCAATGACCGCAGCCGGCGCCCCAACGCTTGCTGATGACGCTGCAAGCAAGATCGCCGCGGGCCTTACCAATGAGGAAGGCGCGGCCGCTGCGAGCGCGGCGGCGCGGGTTTAAACGCCGCGCCCCTGCGGCGAACGCGGCATACGGCCTGAGCGGGCTTTCCCTTCGCCGTTCGCTCAGCTAACTCTCCCGCTGGGAAGAGTTCTCCTTGGCGCAATGCGCGCGCAAGCGAGACGCTCGATCGCCGGCGGCGCCCCGCAGAAGCTGGAGGCGCTGGCGGAGAGTCTATAGGTGTTCGCGACTTCCATCGCTCGGGCTTCAACCGCCCGACGCGGGTCGCTCTAGTCGAGGCGCTGCCAGAGGAGCCGAATGAAAGACTGGTTTCTCAGCGAGTTGAAAAGCATTGCCGCCCCGGCGGCGGCGGCTCGCTTCGCGATTGATCTCTCAGACCAGAGCGTGTCGCTGGTGGAGCGACGGATGAACGGACTGCGTGAGCGCGGTTCCGTACGATACGGCGCGCCGGACTTCGATGATCAGATCGATATGATGCGCCGCATCGTGTCCCGTAGTCGACGCGGCGAAGCCCGTGTGGACGTGATCTTGCCGCGTGAGCTGGTTTTGTTTCGGGTCGAGACATTCCCGGCCGAGGCGCGCGGCTCCTTGCGCGACGAAGCTTGGTGGCGATTGGACGCCATCACCCCCTATCGCCCCGAAACGCTTTGCTATGATGTCGAATTGCTTGGCGCAGATCCGGCGACCGGGTTTCTAGAAGTGAATATCGCCGTCGCCCCGCGCGAAATTGTCGACGAGGCCATTTTCTACGCCAAAAGCTGGGGCTTTGCGCCACAACGCATCACCAGCATGCCGGCTGACGGTTTTCCCAATGGGCCGCTGCTGCTGCAAGCGTCGAATGCGCGGCTCGAGACCCAGTCGCTCCGACGCACCGCGCGTTGGCTCGCCATCGCCGCGACCCTCTTGCTGATGATGGGCGCATGGCGCGGCGTCGCCGAGCGCGAAACCGTCGCCGCGTCGCTGGAGACCGCCCGTGACAAGGCTGAGCAGGAGATGGAGGTCGTCAATCGGATCAAACGATCAACACTGGGGTTCGTCGATCGCGCCCTTGCGCCGCT
>JALEGB010000007.1 GCA_022760355.1 Neomegalonema sp. | reverse complement strand
TTGACCGGGCAATCAGCCCGCTCCGCGCCCGGTGCGCAGCCGAGAACGGGCTAGGAAGCGCTGACGACGCCTGATGAAGGGGTTTCGACCCTAAGCCGCCAGCTCTGCGAAGCATCTGATCCGTTAGAGATTTATCGGTATGTGTTGATCCAGGTCTAGGACAGGATCGCGGCGGCGTGTGAAGGGGGGGGCGGCTGCCAAGAGCAGCTCGCTTCGTGACGGGGACTCGCCATGTCGATCCGTATGATCGGAACCGCCGCGTTCGCGCTGCTCGGCGCGATCGTGCTGTATTCCTTGCTGCCGGATCCGAACGGTCCGCCAGAGGGCTTTGCGCGCGCAAACGGGCGGGTAGAGGCGGAGCGCGTCGATGTTGCGGCGAAGCTGGGTGGCCGGCTGACTGAAATCACGGTCAAAGAAGGCGATTTCGTCACGAAAGGCGCGCGGCTGGCGCAGTTGGATCCTGCGGAAATCAAAGCGCAAATCCGGGAGGCGGACGCCGCGGTCGGCGAAGCGCGGGAGCGGATTTCCTACGCCAAGGCGCTCAAGAAACAGCGCGAGAGCGAACTCGCCTTGGCGCGGCAGGAATTGCGGCGGGCCGAAAGTCTGAGAACCAGAGGCGTTTCATCGCAAGAGACAGTGGATCGACGGCGCAGCGCCGTGACAGTCGCGGAGGCCGCAGTTGCGGCGGCGACCGCTGACGTCGGCCGTTCCGAGGCGGCGGCGGCGGCGGCGATTGCGCGGGTCGATCGATTGAAGACGACACTGACCGACCACGATCTGACAGCGCCGAAGGATGGGCGCGTGCAATACAAGCTGGCGTCGGTCGGCGAGGTGCTGGCGGCCGGCGGGCGGGTTTTGACGCTGCTTGATCTCACCGATGTTTACATGACGGTCTTCCTGCCGACGGATCAGGCTGGCCGCCTGCGGATTGGCGATGAGGCGCGCATTATTTTGGACGCGGCGCCAAAATACGTCATTCCCGCAACCGTGACGTTCGTGGCCAGCGAAGCGCAATTTACGCCCAAATATGTTGAGACGGCCAAAGAGCGCGCAAAGTTGATGTTCCGCGTGAAAGTTCGGATCGCGCCGGACCTGTTGCGCCGCTATCGGCAGGTGGTGAAGACAGGACTGCCCGGCGTCGCCTATCTGCGCGTCGACCCGGCGGCGAAATGGCCGGAGGAGCTGGCCCCGCGCCTTCCCGATGCGCCGGCGAAACCATAAGCGGCCCTCATGAGCGCCGCCGCCCCATCTGCTTCGCCGCTATCCTCCGCTGTGGCGGCGACGCACGCCGTGAGCCACCGCTATGGCGACGTTGTCGCTTTGGACAATGTCAGCGTGCAGATTCCCGCCGGCGCAATGATTGGCCTGATCGGACCGGACGGCGTTGGTAAATCGACTCTTCTTGGGTTGATCGCAGGCGTTCGGCGGTTGCAGGAAGGCCGGATCGAGACGCTGGGGGGCGACATCGCCTCCGTTTCGCACCGACGTTCCGTGCTGACGCGCCTCGCCTATATGCCGCAAGGGCTAGGGCAGAATCTCTACCCAACCCTCTCCGTTGCGCAGAACGTCGATTTCTTTGCGCGTCTGTTTGGTCAGAGCGCTGCGGAGAGGGCGGCGCGCATTGACGACCTGCTGGCGGCGACGGGGCTGGCGCCGTTTCGCGATCGGGCCGCGGGCAAGCTGTCCGGTGGGATGAAGCAAAAACTCTCCCTCTGCTGTTCGCTGGTGCATGACCCGGACCTGGTGATCCTCGATGAGCCGACGACGGGGGTTGACCCGTTGGCCCGACGGCAGTTCTGGCGATTGATCGATCGGCTGCGCGCGCGCAGGCCCGGGATGAGCGTCGTGACCGCGACGGCTTACATGGAGGAGGCTGAGGGGTTTGACCATCTGATCGCTTTGAATGGCGGCAAAGTGCTGGCGACGGGGGCGGCCGCGGAGCTGCGCGCGCAAACAGGCCGGTCAAAGCTGGAGGACGCGTTCGTCGCCCTGTTGCCGCCGGAGGAGCGGGATGGCGTCGGGCCGCTGATCTTGCCGCCCATGACCGTCAAGCCGGGGCCGCCAGCGATCGAGGCTGACGGGTTGACGAAGCGGTTCGGCGATTTCACGGCGGTGGACAATGTGAGTCTGCGCATCCAACGCGGCGAAATCTTTGGGTTTCTCGGCTCCAATGGCTGCGGCAAGACGACGACGATGAAAATGCTGACCGGCCTGCTGCCGCCAACCAGCGGGGCCGCCAAGCTGTTTGGCGATGCGGTGACCGCCTATGATCGCGCCGCGCGCGCCCGCGTCGGCTATATGAGCCAAGCATTCTCGCTCTATACCGAGCTCACCGTTCGCCAAAATTTGGAGCTGCACGGCAAGCTGTTTCAGCTGCCGCCGCACCGGATCGGGCCGCGGGTGCTGGAAATGATGCGTCGCTTTGAGCTGTTTGATATGGCCGATCGGCGGCCAGACGCCTTGCCGCTCGGCGTCCGTCAGCGCCTGCAGCTGGCCGCCGCGATGATCCATAAGCCGGAGATGCTGATCCTCGATGAGCCGACATCCGGCGTCGATCCGGTGGCGCGGGATCGTTTCTGGGAAATGCTGATCGAACTTTCGCGCCAGGATGGCGTGACGATTTTCATCTCGACGCATTTTATGAGCGAGGCGGAGCGGTGCGATCGGATTTCGTTCATGCATGCAGGGCGCGTGCTGGCGATGGGCGCTCCGGAGGATTTGCGGCGGGGCAGGGGCGTCGAGACGTTGGAGGAAGCCTTCATCGCGTATCTGGAGGAGGCGGCGCCGGAGGCCGCTGCGGATGCTGCAGCCGATGATGCGCGGGAGCTGGTGGCGGCGCCTGGGGCGCAGCCGACGGGCCAGACAAAGGCCGCGCCCTATGTCGATCCAAGGCGGTTATGGGCGTTTGCGCGGCGGGAGGCGATGGAAGTCGTCCGTGATCCGATCCGGATCGCGTTCGCGTTGTTCGGTCCGCTGATCCTGATGTTGGCCATGTCGATCGGTATTTCATTCGACATTGAGGACGTTGCGTTTTCGGTGCTCGATCAGGATCGGTCGAAGGAAAGCCGCGAGTTCGTCCAGACGCTGCGCGGCTCTCGATATTTCTCCGAGCGCCCGGCGGTGCGCGCCGACTCGGAGATCGATCGGCTGCTGACAGAGGGCGAGGTCAAGGCGGTGCTCGTGATCCCCCCGGATTTCGGGCGCGATTTGTTGGCGGGGCGGCGGCCGACGGTGGCGGTCTGGCTGGATGGGGCGAACAGCACCCGCGCGGAGACGGCGCGCGGCTATGTGTTGGCGGCGCAAAAGGACTATCTGGCGACATTGGCGCGCGAGGACAGCCGACTTGCGCCGAGTCGCCCGCAGCTGACCATCCAAGCGCGCTTTCGGTACAACCAGGCCTTCGCCAGCGTCTACGCCATCGCGCCCGGCGCGATGATGATGATGCTGATCATGGCGCCGGCGATGCTGACGGCGCTCGGCGTTGTGCGGGAAAAGGAATTGGGGTCGATTTCCAATTTCTATGCTTCGCCGGCTGGGAAACTCGAATTTCTGATTGGGAAGCAAGCCCCTTATCTAGCGCTCGCCTTTCTAAGCTTTTTCGCCCTTTATGCGCTGATGGACTTTGGTCTTGGCGTTCCTGCGCGCGGGAACTTTGGCGCATTGGCGATCGGCGCGTTGTGCTTCGTGGCGGCTTCGACCGCGTTCGGGTTGATCATGTCCACCCTCGTCCGCTCGCAGATCGCGGCGATCTTCGGTACGGCGATTGTCAGCATGATCCCGACCGTAAGTTTCTCCGGCATGCTGTATCCGCGCGCAAGTTTGGAAGGATCGGCGCGGGTGATCGGCGCAGTGTTTCCATCCAGCTATTTCCAGCATATCGCCAGCGGCGTGACGAATAAGCAGCTTGGTTTTGCGGAGCTGTATCAGAGCCATTTGATCTTGCTGGCGACGACGGCGGTTTTCCTCGGGATCGCCGCCGCGCTCCTGTCCAAGCAGGCGCGCTGAGATGGCGGGCTGGGGCCAAAGGACGCGCAACGTGCTGGCGCTAAGCGTGAAGGAGCTGCGCAGCCTGCTTCGCGATCCGGTCCTGCTGCTGCTGGTGTTGCATACATTTACGTTTGCAATCTACTCGGTGGCGAAGGGCGTGCAGACCGATGTGAAAAACGCGGCGATCGCGATTGTGGATGAAGATCGCTCGGAGCTGACGACGCGCCTGCGGGGAGCGTTTCTGCCGCCGCATTTCAAGCCGTCGACCTTGATCGGCGTAAATGACGTCGACACGGTTATGGATGCAGGCGCGTATAGTTTCGTTATCCATTTCCCCGCCGGGTTTGAGCGCGATGTATTGGCGGGAAGGGCGCCGACGCTGCAGATCAATGTGGACGCCACCGCGATGACGATGGCGGGCAGCGGCGTGGGCTATATTGAGGCGATTATTGCGCGGGAGACAGCGGCCTTTGTCGCGCGCGAGCCGACTGCAACGGCGCAAGCCTTTTCCGTTGCGACCCGCGCGCGGTTTAATCCGAACCTGGATGCGGCCTGGTTCATGGCGGTGATGCAGCTGATCCAGAATGTTACGATGATGGGGCTGGTTCTGACCGGCGCAGCGGTGATCCGCGAGCGAGAGCATGGCACGATCGAGCATCTGCTGGCGATGCCGGTGGCGGCTGGCGAGATTATGCTGTCAAAGATCATCGCGAATGGCGGGGTTATCGTCGTCGCCTCAGTTGCTTCGTTGATCGCCGTGGTTCAAATCCTGCTGGATATCCCGATCGCCGGGTCGGAGCTTTTATTTGGGCTCGGCGCGGCGGTCTATTTGTTTTCAATCACCGCGCTGGGCATATTGCTCTCGACCATCGCCCGTTCGATGCAGCAATTCGGCCTGCTCTGCATCCCCGTCTTCGTGGTGATGAACATGCTGTCCGGCGGCGTTACGCCGCTGGACGCGATGCCGCCTGGACTGCAGCTGTTTATGCAAATGTCGCCTTCGACGCATTATGTGAACTTCGCCCAAGCTGTGCTGTATCGCGGCGCCGGGCTTGATATTGTTTGGCCGCAGCTCGCAGCGAACGCCGTGCTCGGCGCGCTGTTTTTTTCCTTTGGTTTGTATCGTTTTCGCGCTTCGATCGCGGAGCATCGTTGATGGCGCTGTTCGAGCGTTGCGGCGCTTCCCCGAGCGGTTTGACGCGACATTGGCGTGATTGCAGGATGGGGCGGCGGCTTCTAAGGCTTGGAGCGTCGTCGAGCATAAACAACGTCGCGCGCATCAAGGGATGATGAAAACGCCGCGGCGGTTCGACAAGCGGAGGCGTGGAAACATGTCTCTGAGAGAGCCGCGAAGAACAGCGGCGCGAAATATGATCAGGTTGGGAGGTCGGCTTGTCCACAATTGCGATGCCGAAGCCGGACGATCGCGTCCTGGCTCGGAAGCCGGAAATCGTCGCGGCGCTGGCCGCCGCCGTCGGCGAAGAAAACGTAATCTCCGATCCGATGGAGACCCGCGCCTATGAATGCGACGCGCTGACTGCGTATCGACGGCAGCCGCTTGTCGTCGTGCTGCCGCGGACGACTGAGGAGGTTTCGGCGGCGCTGGCGGCCTGCAATCGATTGGGCGTTCCGGTGGTGCCGCGCGGCGCGGGCACGTCGCTGGCCGGCGGCGCGTTGCCGACTGAGGATTGCGTGGTGTTGAGCACAGCTCGGTTGACGGACGTGTTGGAGATTGACGCTCCAAACCGGTTTGTCCGCGTGCAGACTGGCGTCACCAATCTGTCCGTCAGCGGGGCGGTTGACAGCGAGGGGTTCTTTTACGCGCCCGATCCGTCTTCGCAGCTGGCTTGTGCGATCGCAGGCAATATCGCCATGAACTCCGGCGGCGCCCATTGTCTGAAATACGGCGTGACCACGAACAATTTGCTCGGCGTTCGAATGGTCATGATGGATGGCGAGATTGTTGAGGTGGGCGGCGCGCATGCCGACGCCGCCAACTATGACTTTCTCGGCCTGATTTGCGGTTCGGAAGGTCAGCTTGGCGTGGTCACAGAGGCGACCTTGCGGATCTTGCCGAAGCCCGAGGGCGCCAAACCGGTTCTGATCGGCTATGACAGCCCGGAGGTGGCTGGGCAGTGCGTCGCGGACATTATCAAGGCGGGCGTTCTGCCGGTTGCGATCGAGTATATGGATCGGCTGTGCATCCGCGTGACCGATGAGTTCTCCGGCGCCGGCTACCCGGATGTGGAAGCGATGCTGATCGTCGAGGTTGAGGGGGCGCCGGATGAGGCGGAGGCTCAGCTCGCCAAGATCATTGAGATCGCGCAGGCGCTCGGCCCGTCGGCCTTGCAGGAGAGCAAATCGCCCGAGCAGGCGGCGCTGATCTGGAAAGGGCGCAAATCCGCCTTTGGCGCGATGGGGCGGATCAATGATTACATGTGTCTGGATGGAACGGTTCCGGTTGGTCAGCTGCCTTATGTGCTGAAGCGGATCAGTGAGATCGGCGCGAAGTATGGGCTGGAATGCGGCAATGTTTTCCATGCGGGCGATGGGAACATGCATCCGCTTATTTTGTTCGACGCCAACAAACCCGGCGATCTCGAAACCGCGGAAGCAATGGGGGCGGAGATCTTGCGTCTTTGCGTTGAGGTCGGCGGATGCCTCTCAGGGGAGCATGGGGTCGGGGTCGAAAAGCGAGATCTGATGACCGATCAGTTCGGGCCGGACGATCTGGAGGCGCAGATGGCGGTTAAGGATTGCTTCGATCCAAAATGGCTGCTGAACCCCGCCAAAGTCTTTCCGCTCGAGGTGAGCGCGTCGCGGCGCGACGCCTGATCCGAAGCTGTTTCACGCCTTGTCGGGCGACCGCCTGACCAACAATGGAATGACGCGATGGGCGATATCGCAACGCCGGCGAGCGAGGCCGAGATCTCGGAAATTGTTCGCGCGGCGCATGATCAGCGCGCGCCGTTGGAGATCAGCGGCGGCGGCACCCGGCGCGAGCTGGGTAGGCCGGCGCAGGCCGATCGGACGCTGGCGCTGTCCGCGCTAACGGGAACCACGCTTTACGACCCGGGCGCGCTGACAATCGTAGCGCGCGCGGGCGAGCCGTTGAGCAAGATCGAAGCGGCGCTAGCCGCTGAGAGGCAGCGACTGCCGTTTGAGCCGATGGATCACCGCGCGCTTCTGGGCTCGAGCGGCGAGCCCACTGTCGGCGGCGTTGTCGCCTGCAATATCTCCGGGCCCCGGCGCGTCCAGGCCGGCGCATGTCGGGATAGTCTGCTCGGCGTCCGCTTTGTCGATGGGCAGGGGCGCATCGTCAAAAATGGCGGTCGGGTTATGAAGAACGTGACCGGCTACGACCTCAGCAAGTTGATGTGCGGCGCCTATGGAACGCTGGGTGTTCTGACCGAGGTGGCGCTGAAGGTGGCGCCGGCGCCGGAGCGGACGGTTTGCCTGCTGATGAAGGGGCTGTCGGATGAGCGTGCGATTGCGGCGCTCGCAGCGGCCTTGGGCACGCCGTATGAGGTCAATGGCGCTGCTCATTTGCCTGCGGATTGCACCCTGGACGGCGTCGAATCGGTGACGATGATCCGTCTGGAAGGATTTGAAGCCAATATTCGCCATCGAGCGCCCGCATTGCAGGCCTTGTTTGCGGCGTTTGGCGAGACAGAGCTGATCGAAGATCCTGACAAGATCGCTGCTGGCTGGGCTTATATCCGCGATGTCGCGCCGTTCGTTGGCCAAAGCGGCGCGGTGTGGCGTTTGTCGCTGAAGCCCAGCGATGGGCCGACGGCGGTGAGCGCAATTCGCAGATCGATCGACGCCAAGGCGTTTTATGATTGGGGTGGCGGATTGGTGTGGTTGCTAACCCCAGAAGCGTCGGGCGATGGCGGCGCGGGGGCTCAGATCATCCGCGACACGATCGCGCCGATGGGCGGGCACGCGACTTTGGTTCGGGCCTCCGCGCCCATCCGCGCGGCTGTCGCCGTTTTCCATCCTGAGCCGCCGCGCCTGGCGGCGTTGTCCGATCAGCTGCGGTCGAAATTCGATCCGGCCGGCATTCTAAACCCCGGCCGCATGGCCGCGCCGAGAGCTTGATATGCAAACGACATTTACCGAGAAGCAGCTCGAAGATCCGGATTTTAAACGATCGAACGAGGTTCTGCGGACGTGCGTTCATTGCGGCTTCTGCACCGCGACTTGCCCGACCTATCAATTGCTTGGCGATGAGCTCGATAGTCCGCGTGGTCGGATCTATTTGATCAAGGACATGCTCGAAAATGAGCGCAAGCCGGACGAAAAGACGGTCAAACACATCGATCGTTGCCTATCCTGTCTGTCTTGCATGAGCACATGCCCCTCAGGCGTCCACTATATGCACTTGGTCGACCATGCGCGGGCCTATATCCAGGAGCATTATCGCCGCCCGCTCAGCGAGCGGGCGCTGCGGTGGATCCTGAAGCTGATCCTGCCGTATCCGGGCCGTTTCCGCCTGTCGATCCTGGGCGCCTGGCTGGCGAAGCCGTTCAAATTTATGCTGCCAGGCAAGTTGCGGGCGATGGTGGAGTTTGCGCCGGCGAGTTTGCCTCCGGTGTCTCCGAATGATGATCCGCAGAGTTTCGCCGCGCAGGGCGAGCGCCGCAAAAGGGTCGCCTTAATGACCGGATGCGCGCAGCGCGCGCTGAATACCGACATCAATGATGCAACCATTCGTTTGTTGCGCCGACATGGGTGCGAGGTTGTGATCGCTGACGGGGCTGGCTGCTGCGGCGCGCTGACCCACCATATGGGCGATGTTAAAGCGAGCCATGCCGCGGCTGGGCGGAATATCAAGGCCTGGATGGGCGAGGCGCAGAAGGATCCGCTCGACGCGATCGTCATCAACGCTTCGGGCTGCGGGACGACGGTGAAGGATTACGGCCACATGTTCCGCGCCGAGGCGGAGGCGGAAGCCGCGGCGGAAGTCTCGCGCCTGACCAAGGATATTTCTGAGTTGATGGTCGAGATCGGGCTGCAGAATGCGACTCGCGCGCCCAAGCTGCGCGTCGCTTATCACGCGGCCTGTTCGCTGCAGCATGGTCAGCAGATCAAGACCTACCCGAAGGATCTGCTGCGGGCGGTTGGTTTTGAGGTGGTTGAACCGGCGGAAGCGCATTTGTGCTGCGGCTCAGCGGGCACCTACAATCTGCTGCAGCCAAAAATTGCGGAACAGCTCAAGGCGCGCAAGGTCAAGAATATCGAGGCGACCGCGCCGCAGGTCATCGCGACCGGCAATATCGGCTGCATGATGCAAATCGGCTCCGGCTCCGATGTCCCGATCGTTCATACTGTCGAGCTGTTGGATTGGGCGACGGGCGGGCCCGTGCCGCCTGCGATCGAAAAAGCCGGGCTTCATCGTTCGGCTGTTTGACCGGCGCGCAATGCGCGCCAGCTTAACCGCGAGTTGCGCGTGGGGTTGCGCGCGACCGGACAAAAGCGGGAGCAGGGCTTAAGATGATGGATAAGCGCGCGTTTATTGCTGGCGCCGCGGCATTCTTAGCGGCGACGCCAGCCTTGGCTGAGTTTGGCGGCGTCAGCGCGCCGCGCCGGCATCTGATCATGCGGCACGCCTCAGCGCCGGGCGGGGGCGATCCATCTCGGTTTCGCCTGCGGGACTGTTCGACCCAACGCAACCTTGATCATGCGGGACGCGCCCAGGCGCGAGCCATTGGCGCGCGTCTGCGCAAAAACGGCGTGCGGATTGATCGGGTGCTGTCGAGCCAGTGGTGCCGCTGCCTGGACACGGCGCGGTTGCTCAGCTACGGCGCGGTTGAAGAGGCGCCAGCGCTTAATTCCTTCTTTGAAGCGCGTGAGAGGGCCGGGCGGCAAACCGAGGATCTGCGCAAGCTTCTGCTGACCCTGCCGGCCGACCAGACGGTAATGCTCGTGACCCATCAGGTGAACATCACCGCCTTCCTCGATGTCTGGCCGCGGTCGGGCGAGGTGTTCGCGTTCGAGATTGACGCGAAAGGCCTGCCGAAGGTGATCGACAGCTTCTTGACGCCGGCCTGATGTGGGCGCGGACCAGTTGGCGCCCTGGTTGATAAGAGGGCGAATTGGCGGAAACAGCATGGTGCACGCTAAAGACGTGGTGTGTTGACGCGATCCAACCTGGGCAGCGGAAGCTCTAAGTAATTTCGCGGATCTTCGAGATAAAACGCTCCGCGTCAGGAACAAAGCTTTCGGGGCGAAGAATAACAGCCTGTCGCCGGGCGAGATCGCGAATCTGAGTTGGCAAGTTGGCCGCTCTGGGCATTTGCGCGCCGCCAAGCAGCACGGGGATAACTCTCTTTTTTGCCGCGAGCGCTTTGCCGATTTCAAAAAGAACGAAGTCGTCTTCATCGTCGCCCATGCGCTCGATCAGGATGTCAATCCAGCGTGGGCCGATGAGCGCCAGAACGATATCGGCCTCAAGCACCTTCCGCTCAAGAACATCGAGGAAATCGTCTCCCGGTTTGAACAGCCCTTCAACGTCCATAAACAATCGGGTTTGATCGAACGTGGAGTTGAGTATGTGAAAGAGAAAGTGCGCGTGCGCAGTGTCATCGCCCCGTCTATAGTTGAGGAATATCTTCGGCTGGGTTGAGAGGGGCGAGGGGGAGGTGGCGACGCGAGAACGTGTCGGCGTGCCGAGAGGGTTGGGAACACGGTTATCCGCTTTCGGGCCATTGCTTGGCGCCGCAGGACGGGAAGCGGACTCGCGCTTTCCCATCTGATCAAGCGGCTTGGCGGCGCTGCTTCTTGGCGCGGACGGCTTTTTCTGGTCGCTAGCTGCAGGCTGGACGCCCTTCTGGAACGCCCGAATTAGCTCATCGTCATCCGCAGGTGGCGCCGACTTGGCGGAGCGCCGCTTCGGTTTGGCTGTCGACGCCAGCGCGCTGGCGGTCTTCGTCGGTTCACGCGCTTTTTTGATCTCAGCTGCAGCAGACGGAGTTGCCTGTTGCGCTGTTGCGGGGCCTATTTGGTACCATTCTTTGCCGCAATTGTTGCAACGGACGGCCCGACCGCCGGCTTTGAATTCGGCCTCGTCCACGTCATACCTGGTGGCGCATTCAGGGCAAGTAACTCGCACGTCCGTCCCTCTTAGATCGTCTGATCATACTCGCCGACTTCTGGGCGCTCCCGTATGATGGCGTCAAGCGCGTGGAAGATCGCTTTCATCTCTTCTTCGGACGTGGAGCTTTCACAGACAACCACAAGGTTCGGGGTGTTCGATGACGCCCGAACCAGGGCGAAGGCGCCGCCTTCGAGCAGGACCCGCGCGCCATTTACGGTAACGACGCGCTCCATTTTCAGGCCCGCCAGTTCGCCGCCCTCATCGCACATTTGCACCAGCCGCTCGGTGAGCGCTTTGATCGTGTCGTATTTCTGCTCATCGGCGCAATAGGGCGACATGGTCGGGGTCGTGTAGGTCGTCGGCAGCGCATCCTTCAGGTCCGCCAGCGACTTGTCGGCGTTGCGATCCAGAAGCTTGAGGATTTCGACCGCAACGCGGAGGCCACAATCATAGCCGCGGCCGATGGGCTCAGCCAGGAAGTAATGGCCAGACTTTTCGAACCCGGCCAGCGCGCCAAGCTCCTTCACGCGGCGTTTCATATGGCTGTGGCCGGTCTTCCAATAGTCCGCCTTTGCGCCGCCGGCCAGCAGTTCCGGATCGCTGGCGAACAGACCGGTTGATTTGACATCGGCGACGAAAGTGGCGTTGGGGTGCAGCTTGATCAGATCCCGGGCCAGGATCACGCCCATCTTGTCGGCGAAGATTTCATCGCCGGTATTGTCCACGACGCCGCAGCGATCGCCGTCGCCGTCGAAGCCCAGCGCTAAATCCGCGCCGCTTGCTTTCACGGCGTCCGCCATCGCGTGGAGCATTTCAAGCGCTTCGGGGTTCGGGTTGTGGTGCGGGAATGTGTAGTCGAGCTCGTTATGCAGAGGGACGACCTCAGCGCCAATGCGTTCCAGCAACTGCGGCGCGAACGCGCCGGCGGCGCCATTGCCGGTGGCGCAGACGACCTTCAACTTGCGGCTCAATTTAAGGTCGCGGGCGAGATCGTCGATATACCGCTCCTGCACGCCGACAACGCGCTCATACGCGCCGCCGGACCGCGCGACGCCCTGGCCGCCAAGCACGATTTCTTTCAGACGCGCCATCTCCGCCGGCCCATGCGTCAGCGGTTTGTCCGCGCCGACTTTGACCCCGCTCCAGCCGTTGGGGTTATGGCTTGCGGTCACCATCGCCACGGCGGCGGCGTCCAGGTCAAACTGGGCGAAATAGGCGGTCGGGGAAAGGCATAGGCCGATATCCAGCACGCGGCAGCCTGCGTTCATCAGGCCGAGCATCAGCGCCTGTTTCACCGGCAGCGAGTAGGAGCGGTAGTCATTGCCGACCACGATCGTCGGCTCCACGCCCATTTCAAACAGCTGTGTGCCCAGGCCGAGGCCAAGCGCCTGAAAGCCGACCAGGTTGATCTGCTCGGGGAAGCGCCAACGCGCGTCATATTCGCGGAAGCCGGTCGGGGTGATCATCGGCTCCGTCAGGAACTCGGCGGTGTTCGGTCGAATCTCGGTCAGGGCGGGCGGCATCGTAGCGGTCGACATGGCGTGGCTCCCAATCGCGTTTGGCGCATCTGCCCGTCTCAATAGCGTTGGGTCAACAGCGGCGTCGCGCTCGGCGCCCCTTTTGCGTTCCCGGCCTCCGTAGGAGCGCGCGCATCGGCCGATGTTCGCGCCAGCACGCAACTCGCCGGGGATCCGGCTTTTCCTTTGAAGATCTCGCGTCGCCGCCAAGGGGCGCGCTGGGTCGCTGCTGGGAGGCAGATACGGAGATGAAGAACTTTTTGGCCGCCGCGCTCATTCTAGCGGCTGGCGCCGCTCCGGCGCTGGCGCGAACCAGCTGCGCTGACAGCATGTCCTCTTGCTCAGATAAAGTAGATTTTTCAGGCTTTTATATCGGCGGGCATATTGGCGTTGTTGGTACGCAGTTCGATGGGCGCTTCGATTCGAGCGATACAGTCGATAGCCCGACCTTGAGCAAGTCCGATGAATTTGGCCTGATCGGACTCCATGCTGGCTATCTGCATCAATTCCACAGCGGCTTCGTCGTCGGTGTCGAGATTGATGCAAGCTTCACCGATCTGAGCGCAAAGGAAACGGCGGATAAGATCGGCGCGTCGCAAGAAGAGATTGTCGGGACAGTCGATTTCATGGCGTCCGCCCGTATTCGCGCCGGCTATGCGATCGACAAGTTCATGCCGTACGCCACCGCAGGCGTCGGAGTTGTTTCATATGAGTACAGTTTTCAAGATCAAAGCACGCACACGACCGATCCGGGACAGGGCGATTATGTGAAAAAATCCAAGACCGCCCTGGCTGGCGTCGTCGGCGCAGGCGTCGAGTATGCGTTTGACGACACGACGCGGGTGCGTCTGGAAGGGCTTTACTACGCCGTTGAAGATGAAGCGGGCTTGGGCGCCAAAGAGATTGATGACGCGGACAGCGGCGACTTTGGCGGCGTCAAAGATGTCTGGACCGTTCGGCTGGGCGTCAGTTTCAAATTCTGACGCCCGCCCGTTGGCTCAGACTGACAGAGGCCGCGCTTTGGCGAGCTGGTCGAATGCGGTCAGATCGTCAAGCAGGGCCGGCATCTGGGCCAGCGGGATCATATTCGGGCCGTCCGACGGCGCGCGG
This sequence comes from Neomegalonema sp., assembly GCA_022760355.1. Taxonomy (GTDB): domain Bacteria; phylum Pseudomonadota; class Alphaproteobacteria; order Rhodobacterales; family Rhodobacteraceae; genus JALEGB01. Next base: position 4,025 of record JALEGB010000007.1, on the reverse strand, counting down.
TCCGGTTCCTCGTGGGTCTCGATAAACAGCCCCGCCACACCGACTGCGACTGCGGCCCGCGCGAGCACCGGCGCGAATTCACGTTGGCCGCCGGTGCTGGAGCCCTGACCGCCCGGCTGCTGCACCGAGTGCGTGGCGTCGAAAACCACCGGGTAGCCCATCTTCGCCATCGTCGGCAGGCCGCGGAAGTCCGTGACGAGCGTATTGTAGCCAAAGCTCGCGCCGCGTTCGCACAGCATAATATTCCTGTTGCCGGAATCGACGAGCTTCGCCGCGACGTTCTTCATGTCCCATGGCGCCAGGAACTGGCCTTTCTTGACATTGATCGCCTTGCCGGTTTCGGCCGCGGCGACCAGCAAGTCGGTCTGACGGCAGAGAAAAGCGGGGATCTGCAACACGTCCACCGCTTCGGCGACGGCGGCGCATTGGCTAGGCTCATGTATGTCGGTCAGCACCGGCGCGCCCAGCCGGCTACGCACTTCCGCGAGAATCTCCAGCCCGCGCTCCAGCCCGACGCCGCGTTTACCTGTCAGGGAGCTGCGGTTGGCCTTGTCATATGACGCCTTGAAAATGTAGGGCACGCCGCGCGCGGCGCAGATCTCCGCCATCTGCTCGGCGATCATCAGCGCGTGCTCCAGGCTTTCGAGTTGGCACGGGCCGGCGATCAGGGCGAAGGGCCGGTCTTGCGCGATTTCGAAGTCCCCGGCGCGGCTTTGCATGGCGATCCGCTGAGGGGCGCCGTCTGTTCGTTCAGTTTCGGATGTCATGCCGGGGCTCCGCCGCATTTGATATTTTCGTCGGCTCATCTCCGCCGCTCCGCCTTCGGAAGCAAGTCCCAATCGCATAAAATCGCGTTTAAGGTTCCGGGCAGACGCTAAATGGTGTAACGCGAAGAAGCTTGGGAGGGCGTGTGAGAGCGCTTTGAAGCATGGAAAAACGCCAAAGAGGGTTGGTCGCATGGCGCGGGAGGGCGTGTCCGTCAATGGTGCGGGGCAGAGCACGGTAAGGCCATCGCGCGTAATCCAGGCGCTGGCTGCATTAACAACCCTGTATCTCGCGATCGCCGCCTTCTACGCGGTCTCGCATGCGGCGGGGGCGGTGTATGCGGGCGGACAATTGAAGGTCAGCCTGCTGATCAGCATTGCGGCGGCCGTGGCGTTTGTCGCGTTGGCCAGTCGGGTCTATTGGCGGTTTGGGACCGTGCTGGCGCTGAGCTTGAGCTTCATCGCGCAGTTGGCTTGGGCGAGTTGGGTGGAGCCCGAGGCGCTCCCCGGCACCTACAATCATCAGCTGCTGCTCAATGCGTTGTCGATCGGCAAAGCGCTTCAGGCCGGCTATTTGGACACGTTCAAGTTGCATGCGAGCTCCTCCCCCAGCGCGACGATGGTGTATGCGATCGCCAGCGCGCTGTTTGGCGGCGAAGGCGCCTTTTTGCGCATGCTCTCCGCTGGCCTCTGGACGGCTCAGGCTTGGCTGGTCTGGCGAATCTGCGAAGAGGTTTCGGAACTCCGTTCGCGCGGCTTTATCGCAACGATGCTGTTTGGTCTTGCGCCGGGGCTGATCGTTTTTGGCGGCCAGCCGAGCGTCGAAGCGGTCTATGGGTTCTTCGCGTTGTTGGGCGTGTTCCTGGTGCTGTCCCATCGCAAGCGCGGTTTGGGGGTTTCCGCATTCCTGAGCGGTATTTGCGGCGCTCTGGCCTATCTGGCCCACCCCTCCGGCCTGGCCTATGTCGCCGGGCTGCTGATCGTTCTGCTGGTCGGATTGTTGTGGGAGCGGCGCTGGCGCGGCCGTTGGCGGATGGGAATGGCGTTTTGCGCCTGTTTGCTCGGCTTCGGCGTTGGCGCCGCGCCGCAGGGGCTGCTGAACGTCTATCATGAGGGCCCGTTCTCTATCGCGCCTGGGATCGCCTTGGGCGAACAGCTGTTTTACGGCTCGAACAAAGCAACCGAGGGGGACATTCGATCCTCCGACACGGCGCGCCGGATTGGGCTGGAGGGCGAGAAGTTCGGTTCGCTGCGGTTCACGGATCTGCGCGCGCGTGAAGCGGCGTTTAAGGCCATCCTCAGCGACGTGCCGGGCCATGTGTATTTTGCGCTGACCACTAAGATGAAGCTGATTTGGTCCTCGGAAGAAGGGGTGCTTGGGCCGAGCCGCAATGCGCCCAAGCATTCTCCGACGGAGTTCGACGCCTCGCCGGCGGGGCAGCTGGCGCCTGGCGTGATCAACGGCGTGTATCTCGCCATTCTGTTGATGGCGACGCTGGGGGCGGCGCGCATGGCGCTGCGGAGCGGCGCGGTCCGAGATCCGACGCGATGGGTCTTGATCTTTTTCGCCGTGCTGTGCCTCGCGACGGCGCATGTGTTTATGCGGGCCCACCCGGTGGCGCATCTGGCCTTTATGCCGTTGCTGGTTCTGCTCGCGCCAATTTCAGTCGCCCGCCTGCCGCGCGTCTTGTCGGTTCGGCGTGAAGCGAAGGAGCGGGAGGCGGAGGCGCTGGCGCGTCGGGCGGAGGCGGATAAGGCGTTTGATCTTGCGGAGATCCACCGGCCGAAACCGGTTGATCCCGAAGTCGCCGCCCGCTCCCCGGAAGAGCGTTTGGCGAATGTTCTGAAGGGCATGTCGAAGCCGCCTCGGCCCGATTCCGATGAGGTTGGCGATGAGGCGCAGTCGCAAGAGGGTGACGGCTCAACGCCGCTGAACGTCCGGCGGCGTCCGCCTGAGCGGGACGCGTCGGCGTAGAGCGATTTGAAGATGGATGGACCCATCTAACGGCTCGAAAATCACGGTTAAACAGAGGCTTAGAGCTTGTTGATGGTTCCGTGAAACATCAACAAGCTCTAGGGTGCGAACTCATAAATCTGGTCGTCGCCAGCCCGTCAAACGCGCTTTTGGGGCAGGAAGCGGCGCGACGGCGGTGTGGTTCCACGGGCGAGCATCGCTGACGCCAGGCAACGTCGCCGATATCACCATGGCCATACCGCTGCTGGAAGGGATGGCGACGAGGCGGCTTCTGGCCGACAAGGCCTATGACGCCGACAAGCTGCGCAACTGGCTGAAGGAGCGGAACGTCAAAGCGGTCATTCCTTCAGCCGCCAGCAGAAAGCGGCCCTACCTGTCGGATCGCAGAGCATATCGGCGTCGGAACGTCATCGAACGCATGTTTGCCAGCTCAAAAACTGGCGACGCATAGCAACGCGATATGACCGCCTCGCCAGAAATTACCTGCCGCCATTGCGCTCGGCGCCATTGCCGTATCATGGAATTAAATGAGGCTCCAACCTAGGCCCGGCCAGTCCCGGATCAGACGATCCGCAACCGATGCGCGATCCTGCAGCAGCTCGGGCGCGAGATAGACCGCATCCTGCGTTTCGCTCGCCTTCTGAACACAAAGCAGATCCTGCAGCTTCGCATCATCTGCAGAAACAGCGCCTGCTCGGCGACGCTGTCCTTCTTGCCGAGGGGGTGGAGATCGTCGTGGGCGGTATGAAAGGCGTCCTCCTCGGCTTCCGTCGTCCAAAGGATGGGGAGCACCGCGTGGGAGCGCAGGAAGATGGCATGGGCGCCGAGATAAACGTCCCGCCCGCCAAAGTCCCAGATCAGCAAGGTGATGCTGTCGCTTGGCTCCGGCTTGGCGCCCCTCAGCTATTGGAGCTGGCTCATGGCGCCCTCAGGCGCAGCAGGGTTTTGCCGATCTGGCCGTTGCCAAGAATCATCAGCTTGACGTCCCGCAACGCAACCGGAGCGCCCAAATCGCGATTGCGCAGATAACTGCGCAGGGGCTCGAGGCAATTGTAGCCGCTTAAAATCGCGGGCGGAATCCTGCCGCCGGGATTACCGTTGAGATCGAGCTCGGTCACGGCCGAGCGCCTGGGCCCCGTCGTCGGTGATCTGATTGTCGCGGAGATCGAGCTCGGTCAGAGCGGCCAGCTGGCCGAGCGCCTGGACCCCTTCATCGCCGATCTGATTGGCGCCGAGATGGAGCCAGGTCAGAGCGATCAGCGCGCCGAGCGCCTGGGCCCCGTCGT
>JALEGB010000074.1 GCA_022760355.1 Neomegalonema sp. | reverse complement strand
GCTCGCCGGTGGAACCACACCGCCCTCGCGCCGCTTCCTGCCCCAAAAGCGCGTTTGACGGGCTGGCGACGACCAGATTTAGGAGTTCCCACCCTAGAGCGATTTGAAGTTGGATGGCCCCATCTAACGGCTCGTAAATCGCGACCAAACAGAGACTTAGAGCTTCGTCCTTACGCTCAGCAGCTACGGGAGGCGGTGCGCAATTGATGGTCGTTTCTATCTTTCGTTCATCGAAAATTTGGATCATCGGCGCGGTTCTTGTCAGCGCGTTCCTGCTGACGCTGTTGATCGTCTTCCACCCGAGCGGTTTCGGCGTCGCTCTGCCGGGCGCCCGACGGGAGATGAGCGTCGTCTTGAACATGTTCCCCTTCGTCGGCGGCGCCGCCGTGCTGTTCGGGGCTCTACTCGCCCCACACTTTGGCCGCCCGGGGGCGCGCGGCGTCGGTCTTAGCTTGCTCGCCGGCGCCGTCGCGTTCTTCGGCGGCGCATTCCTGGCCGGCGTTTCCTTTGGCTGCTATGTCGCGTTCGTTGAGACGATCTTTGGCGTCAGCCGGACCAGGCTGGTCGAGAGCTGGACGACGCCCTTTGTTGTCGGCGGCTACGCGGTAGGCGTGCTGCTCAAAACGATCGCTCTTGCGCCGTACGTCGCGCTTGCGCCGATCGCGTGCAGCCTTGGCGTTCATTGTGTCGGTCGGTGGCGATATCGGCGCGCCCATGCGTGAGCATCGCCTCGAAAAGGCCGCGGATGGCGGCCAGCCCGCGCGCTGCAAAAGACGCCGCGCGCCCGTCATTGCGGCGATTGCGGTCAGCGCGCTGCTGCTGACTTTCTTTGTCGCCTATCATCCGCGGGGGCTCGGCCATATCGTTGGTGAAAGCGGCTCGTCGACTGTTCTAGCGCTTCTGATGGCTGGTCCCGTTCTCGTCGCATCGCTGATCGTCGGCTGTTTGACCTGGCCCTTATTCGGGCGGCAGGGATGGCGGGGGGCTGGATTGAGCCTGTTGGGGACCGCGGCGAGCTTGTTTGGCGGCGCGTTCGCCGCCGGTTTCGGCGTTGGCGTGTTCGTCGTGCTGCATGACGCCAGCCGCGGTCTGCAGAGCGCGATCGACACGCCGGCATGGGCGCAGCCCTTCATCATGGCGGCCATCGCCTGCGGAATATTGCTTGAAACCGCGCACAAAGCGCCCGAGTTTACGGCCGCCGTCTTTGCGTGCGGGGCCGGCGTCCATTTCATGGCGCGCGCAACAAATTATACCAAGGCTTAGCGTTCGCGCCGCTAAATATCGCTTTCACTCGCGCATACGGCTCGTTATCACCCAACCGCCATAATTTCAGAGCAGGCGCAAGGAGCCAGGCATGAATCAGCCGACGCACGACGCGCGCCCGCTAAGCGGCGCGTCAGACGCCGATATGTTAATCGATGAAATGGACGCCGCTGCGGTGGAGACGCCGAAGATCGTCGCTGACGTGAAAGAGGCGCTCGAAGCCCGACAGCGGGAGCGGTTGCTTGCGGATTTGGCGGAGCTGCATGCGGCGGACATCGCCGATGTGCTTGAGCAGCTTCGAACGGATGATCGCCGCGTCTTTATCGGGTTGGTGGGCGCCGATCTGGATCCCGATGTTCTGACCGAACTGGATGAGACCGTTCGCGACGAAGTGCTGGCGTCGCTGCGGCCGGAGCAGATCGCCGAGGTTGTCAAGGAACTCGACAGCGACGAGATCGTCTATGTTCTTGAGGATGTGAAGCAGGAAGTTCGGGACGCGGCGCTGGATGGGCTCGAGGCGAGCGACCGCGCTGCGATCGAGCAATCCTTCGCTTATCCGGAATACTCCGCCGGTCGGATCATGCAGCGCGAGATGGTGTGGTCGCCCGCGCATGTCAGCGTTGGGGAAATCATCGATCGGATGCGCGCGACCGATGAGCTGCCGCAGCGTTTCTATGAGATCATGATTGTCGATCCCAAGCACCGGCCAGTGGGCAAAGTCGCGCTTGGGGTTTTGATGGGCGCGAAGCGCGAGGTGGTGCTCGAGACGCTTATGTCAGAGCTGATCAGCGTGTTTAACACCGATCAACCACAGGAAGAGGTCGGTCGGGCGTTTAACAAGTACCACCTGATTTCGGCGCCGGTTGTCGATGAGGATGGCCGGTTGGTCGGGGTCATTACGATCGACGATGCGATGGAAGCTCTGGACGAAGAGGCGGAGGAGGATCTGATGCGCCTCGGCGGCGTCGGCGACGAATCGCTCGGCGATGCGGTCGCGCGCACGGTGCTGAGCCGCTTTCCTTGGCTGGTGGTGAACCTTGTCACGGCCGTTTTGGCCTCCCTCGTGATCGGCGCGTTTGACGCGGCGATTGAGAAGGTCGTGGCGTTGGCGGTTCTGATGCCCATTGTGGCCAGTATGGGGGGCAACGCGGGGACTCAGACCCTGACTGTTGCGGTGCGCGCGCTGGCGACCAAGGATCTGACAACGGCGAACGCCATGCGCATTGTCGGGCGTGAGGCGTTGGTTGGGCTTATGAACGGTTGGGCTTTTGCGCTCATTATCGGCGTTGTCGGCTATGTCTGGTTCGGCGACATCGCGCTTGGCGGCGTTCTGGCGGCGGCGATGGTGATCAATATGCTGATCGCCGGCCTGGCCGGCATTCTTATTCCCATGGGGCTGGAACGGGCGGGCGCAGATCCGGCGTTGGCGTCGGCGGTGTTCGTCACCACTGTAACTGACGTGGTGGGCTTCTTCGCATTTTTGGGGATTGCGGCGGCTCTTCTGACGTAACAGCAGCGAGAGCTGCGCTTGATCTTTGCGTCCATGCTCTGTCAGGCTGCTGAAAAACAAGGGAGGAACGATCATGGAAATGGCGGGACGTTATCGTTTGGCGGCGCGGCGCGAAGATGTTTGGCGCGGGCTCAACGATCCGGAGATCCTAGCGAAGTCGATTCCCGGCTGTCAGGAACTCAGCAAAGAAGGCGATGACGGCTTTGCGGCGACCGTAAAAGCGCGGTTGGGGCCCGTAAGCGTGACGTTTAAGGGCGCTGTGACGCTTGAGAACCTGAACCCTCCGGCGAGCTACACCTTACGCGGCGAGGGCAAAGGCGGCGTCGCCGGTTTCGGCAAAGGGTCGGCCGATGTGACGCTGGAGGAGGTCGATGGCGGCGCGGCCACGATCCTGTCCTACGCGTCCGAAGCTCAGATCGGAGGCAAGCTCGCTCAGATCGGCTCGCGTCTGATCCGCGGCTCGGTCAAGAAGCTCACCGGAGAGTTCTTCACAAACTTCGCCGCGGCCATTGGCGCCGAGGCGGAGGAGCTGCCGATTGAAGATGAGGGCGAGAGCAGTTGAGCATGCTCCCTCAGTCCGTCGAAGCGACCCAGAAACTGCTGGGCCGCGCCGGCTATGTGTGCGGTCGTGATCTCGCGACGGCGACGTTTCTTAGTCTGAAGTTGGGGCGGCCGCTGCTGCTGGAGGGGGAGGCGGGCGTCGGGAAAACCGAAATCGCCAAGGCTCTGGCGGAGACGTTGGGGCGGCGGTTGATCCGACTGCAATGCTATGAGGGCGTCGACGCGGCGGCGGCGGTGTATGAATGGAATTTCGCCGCGCAGATGATCGAAATCCGCTTGACTGAGGCGGCGGGAGACAAGGACCGCCAGGCGCTGACGTCTGAGCTGTTTTCCGAGCGGTTCTTGATCGCGCGGCCGCTGCTGCAGGCGATGCGGGCGCAAGATGGCGGCGCGCCGGTGTTGCTGATCGATGAGTTGGATCGGGCGGATGAGCCGTTTGAGGCCTTTTTGTTAGAGGCGCTATCGGATTTTCAGGTGACGATCCCCGAACTCGGCACGGTGCGGGCGCCAGAGCCGCCGATTGTTATTCTCACCTCAAATCGCACCCGCGAGGTGCATGACGCGCTTCGGCGGCGCTGCTTCTACCACTGGGTCGATTACCCAGACGCCGCGCGCGAACTGGAAATTCTGCGCGCGCGCGCGCCGGAGGCCGCAGAGACGTTGGCGAAAGAGCTGGTTGCGTTCGTGCAGAAACTGCGCGGCGAAGATCTGTTCAAGCGTCCCGGCGTTGCCGAGAGTATCGATTGGGCGAAGGCGCTGACCGCACTGAACGCCGTGGCGCTGACGCCGGAACTGGTCTCCGATACGCTTGGCGCAATTTTGAAATATCAGGATGATATCGCACAGATCCGAGGTTCGGAGGCGGGGCGGATTTTGGAGGAGGCGAAAGGGGGGCCGCTATGAGGTCTCCGCTTGAGGAGGCGCCGCCCTCCCGCCTTGCGGAAAATATTGTCCATTTCGCCCGCGCCTTACGCCGCGGCGGTATTCCGGTCGGTCCGGGGCGGGCGTTGGACGCAGTGCGCGCCGTCGCCGCCATCGGGTTGGCGTCAAAACGCGATTTCTACTGGGCGTTGCATGCGACGTTGATCTCCAAGCCCGCCGAGCGGCCTCTGTTTGACGCGGCGTTTAAGCTGTTCTGGCGTGATCCGCAGATGATTGAGCGGATGATGGCGGAGCTGCTGCGCGAGGTGGAGATCCCGCCGGAGGAGCGGCAAAAGAAAGCCGCTGAAACCCGCGCGCAGGAGGCCCTCGCCGGCGCGCAGGATCGGCCGCCGCCGCCGCCGCAGGAGGAAGAGGGCGAGGAGATCGAGTTTGACGCCACCCTCACCTTCTCGGAGGAGGAGCGGTTGCGTCAGATGGATTTTGACCAGATGAGCAGCGCTGAGCTGACGGCGGCGAAGCAGGCGATTGCGCGGATGGCGCTGCCTGTGAAGCCGCTCGCTTCGCGGCGCAGCCGGCTGAACCCGCGCGGCGCGACGGCGGATTGGCGCGCGACGATGCGCGCCGCTTTGCGCTCGGGCGGGGATATCGCGGCGCTGAAGCGTCGGGCGCCGCAGAAGCGCTGGCCCGAGTTGGTCGCGCTTTGCGATATCTCCGGCTCAATGAGCCAATATAGCCGCATGCTGCTGCATTTCCTGCACGCCGCCAGCGCACAGGCCGCCGCGCGGCGCGATGTCGGATGGAGCCGCACCCATGTGTTCGTGTTCGGCACGCGGCTGACCAATGTTACGCGCAGTTTGCGCCATCGCGATGTCGATGAGGCGCTGTCGCTCGTCGGCGCCGAGGCCCCGGATTGGGAAGGCGGAACCCGCATTGGCGAGACGCTGGCGGAGTTTAATCGCGACTGGTCGCGGCGGGTGCTGGGGCGCGGCGCGGTCGTGCTGTTGATTACCGACGGTTTGGATCGTGGCGAGCCGGAGGAGCTGGCGCGGCAGGCGGACCGGCTGCGGCTGTCATGCCGGAAACTGATCTGGCTGAACCCGCTCTTGCGCTGGGATGGTTTCGCGCCGAAGGCTCAGGGGGTGCGGGCGCTGCTGCCGCGGGTGGATAGTTTTCGCGCCGCGCACAATATCAACAGCCTCGAAGCGCTCGCGGACGCGCTCTCGAAGTCAGATGACACAGGCGACCGGGATCGCCTGATGCGATTGGGCTCATGATGTGGAGGCGGCGATGACGGCGGATCCGGATTTGTTGTTGGAGCAGGCGCGCGACTGGCTGGCGGCGGGCAAGGGCGCGGCGATCGCCACCGTGGTCGAGACTTGGGGCTCCGCGCCGCGGCAGGCGGGCGCGCGGCTGGTTGTTTCGTCTGAAGCCGAGCTCTTTGGCTCTGTCTCCGGCGGCTGTGTCGAAGGGGCGGTTGCGGCGGAGGCGCTGGAGGCGATGAAGGACGGCGCGCCGCGGCTGCTGACCTATGGCGTTTCGGACGATGACGCATTCGCGGTCGGCCTGGCCTGCGGCGGCGTTATTCGCGTGCTTGTTGATCCGGTCGGGGCGCCGGAAGGCGACGGCATGCCGCGCGCCGATTTAGATCGACTGATCGCAGCCGGAGCTGCGCGTGAGGCGATCGGCTATGAGATTTCTCTTCAGGATTGGCGGCGGCGCTTTGTGGCGCCGGCCGAGGCGCCCGAGGCGTTCGCGGCGGATAAGTCAGGGCTTGTTGCGGAGGGGGAGCGGTTTTTGGCCCTGCAAAATCCGCCCCTGCGCCTGGCGATCATCGGGGCGGCCCACATCGCGCAGGCGCTTGCGCCAATGGCCAGAATTGCCGGCTACGACGTTTCCGTGATCGATCCGCGTGGCGCGTTTGCGACTGAGGCCCGCTTTCCGGGCCTGACGGCGGGGGAGACGTTGCTTACGGACTGGCCTGACGCGGCGCTTGCGCAGCATGGCGTCGATGCGCGAACAGCGGTGGTGTGCTTGACCCATGATCCGAAGCTGGATGATCCGGCGTTGAAGACGGCGCTCGGCTCAGCGGCGTTTTACGTCGGCGCGCTCGGCTCCACGCGCACGCACAGCAAACGGGTGGAGCGCTTGGTCGCCGCCGGGCTGGCGCAGGATGCGATTGATCGGTTGGATGCGCCGGTCGGGCTCGATATCGGGGCGAAAACGCCAGCGGAAATCGCCATCGCGGTCATGGGCGCAATGACGCTCGCCCTGCGCCGTCCGGGCGGCGCGTCATGAAGTTTGGTCCGACGCCGGTGGCGGACGCCGAGGGCGCGGTGCTGGCGCATACGGTGCGGCTGAACAGCGGCGTGCTCAAGAAAGGCGCCCGATTGGGCGCGCCAGCGCTGGCGCAGCTCAGGGCGGCGGGGGTGGATCAGGTCGTCGTCGCGCGCCTGGAGCCAGGGGACGTAACGGAGGATGAAGCCGCACGGCGGCTTGCTGCGGCCCTTGCGCCCGCGCCGGCTGCGGCCGGACTCGCGCTCAGCGCGCCTTTCGCCGGGCGGGCCAATCTCTACGCGGCGCATGCAGGGCTCTTTCATATCGATCCGGCGCTCGGTCATGCGCTGAACGGGGTGGATGAGGAAATTACGCTGGCGACTTTGCCGCCCCACAGCTGGGTTGGCGCACGCCGGATGGTCGCGACCATAAAAATCATCCCCTATGGCGTTTCGGAGCAGTCGGTCGCGCGGATTGAAGCGTTGTTGGCCGCCTCGGATGCGGTTGGCGCGCCCCGCGTCGCCGCGCCGGTTGTGACACAGTATGATCTGATCCTGACGCGCACGGAGGGCTTTGCCGACGCCTTGCTGGAAAAGGGCGCGACGGCGGTGCGGGATCGGATGACGGCGCTGGGGTGCGACGCTATCGGCGAGCAGGTGGTGGCGCATGATGTCGGCGCGACGGCGGCGGCGCTGGCCGCGGGAAGAGCGCCTCTGTCGCTCATTCTTGCTGCGTCGGCGACGACCGATCGGCGCGATGTCGCGCCCGCAGCGATCGAGGCGGCGGGCGGAGAGATCATCAGACTAGGCATGCCTGTCGACCCCGGCAATCTGACGGCGCTTGGCGTGCTCGATGGGCGGATTGTAATTGCGCTGCCGGGGTGCGCCCGATCGCCGAAGCTGAACGGCGTGGATTGGATGTTGCAGCGGCTCGTCGCGGGGGAGGCGCTGAGCGCGGACGACGTCGCGGCGATGGGGGTCGGCGGTTTGCTCAAGGAGATCCCGTCGCGTCCTGCGGCGCGTATGGCGCAAGCGGCCGGGGGGCGCCCCTCTGTCTCGACGGTGTTGCTCGCGGCGGGCGGCTCTCGGCGCATGGGCGCGGATCGCCATAAATTGCTGGAGCAGATTGACGGCGCGCCATTGGTGCGGCGATCAGCGGAGGCGTCGCTGGCCAGCGACGCGGAGGAAACGGTGGTGATCCTGGGCGCGCGCGCTGAAGAAATGCGGGCGGCGTTGGCGGGGCTCCCAGTGCGGATCGTAGAGAACCCGCTTTGGGGGCGGGGGGTTGCGACGTCGATCCGAGCCGGCCTTTCCGCCGTCGCGCCGCATTCCGACGCGGCGCTGATCATGTTGGCGGATATGCCCGAGGTTGGCGCGGATCTCGTCAATCGCCTGATCGCCGCCTTTGATCCGGAAGAAGGGCGCGAAGCGGTGCGGCCTGTCGATGCGGAAGGCAGGGGGGGCCACCCGGTTCTGTTCGGCCGGCGCTATTTTGAGGCGTTGAGCCTGCTGGAGGGGGACGTCGGCGCGCGCAAGGTGATTCAGGACGCGGCGGATCGGCGGGTTGATCTGCCAATCGATGGTTCCGCGCCTTTTGTTGATCTGGACGCGCCGGAGGATTGGGCCAAGTGGCGCGGGCGGTAGGGTGGGCGGCATAGTCTGCTACATTGGCGACAATTGCCGTTTTTCCTCCACCGCCCAGGGCGCTGACCCTTCTTTTCCCCTTTTCGACGCCGGTTCGTCCGCGCCCAACTTGAGCCGGGCCGCGCATCATGGAAGGTTTGTTGCGGCGCGTCTCATATTCTCGCGCGGGCCCGGCGCGCATCGTTATCTTAGAGGTCGGATATGGAGTTTCCAGCTTTTGTAAAAGCCCTGCCCAAGCTCGACATTCCTTTCAGCGAGGATGTGGTGACGGCCTACGCGGTGAAGTCGGATCAGGCCCTCGTCGTTTATTTCGAAGCGCACCAGGATTTTGAAATCCCTGAGCACAGCCATGGTGTTCAATGGGGATGCATGATCCATGGGGAGCTGGAGCTGACGATCGACGGCGTCGCGCGCATTTGCACGCCGGGCGATCATTGGGAAATACCGGCCGGCGCGCCGCACTCGGCGAAGCTAAAGGCGGGCAGTCGCGTGATGGATGTATTTGAAGAAGCGGATCGTTATCCGCTGAAACCCGCCGCAGGGTAATCTCGCCTTGCCGCCCATGGCGCAATTGACGTTGCGTCGGCGGCGGCCCCGAAAGGGAAGCGCCGCGTGGTTGGGGGGACCACACGGCGCTCTACGCTCCCTTTCTTTCCTTTTGTTCGTGTCGTCGCCCCGCGGGGGATGGGCGAGATGGATCAAGCTAGGCGCAGGGACGACGACTGAACAACGTTGCGGGTGAGGTCAGTATTCGCCATCGGAAATGAATCAACCTTCACCAAAGAAGGTTGGCGTTTCGTTTTCCGTAATTTTTCTTGCGCACCCTAGGGGGCGCCCGAGCGATTACTCGCCGATCGTATCGCCCGGTCCGATCTTTTCGCCGATCCGCGCCACGCGCAGTATATTGGTTGTGCCGGGTACGTTGAACGGAACGCCCGCAGTAATGACGATGTGCTCGCCATCATGCGCAAAGCCGTCTTTCTCCGCGTGTCTGATGCCGCTGGCGACAGCTTCCTTAAAGCGGCCCAGATCCTGGGTGACGACGCAGTGGCTGCCCCATAGCAGAACCATGCGGCGAGCGATGCGGCGGAACGGCGTCATCACCATGATCGGCACAGCCGGACGTTCGCGAGACATCCGGCGCGCCGTGGTGCCGGTGTGGGTAAAGCAGCAGATCGCCTTAAGGTCGAGCGTTTCGGCGACTTCGCGCGCGGCGGCGGTGATGGCGTCCGACGTGCTGGGGCGGGCTGGCGTGCGGCTATCGACGATGCCTTTGCGATAGGCGGGGTCTTTCTCAACCGTTTGCGCGACGCCATCCATAGTCGCCACCGCTTCGGGCCCATAGGCGCCGACCGCAGATTCGGCGGACAGCATGACGGCGTCCGCGCCTTCATAGATCGCGTGCGCAACGTCGGTGACCTCAGCCCGGGTCGGCATTGGGTTCTCAATCATGCTCTCGAGCATCTGCGTCGCGACGACGACCGGTTTGCCGCGATTGCGAGACGCGGTGACCAAGCGCTTCTGGATCGGGGGCACCTCTACGATCGGCATCTCCACGCCCAGATCGCCGCGTGCGACCATGATACCGTCAGCTGCGTCGGCGATTGCGTCAAAGCGCTCAACCGCCTTGGGTTTTTCGATCTTCGCCATCAGCAAGGCGCGATCCCCGGCAAGCTCGCGCGCCTCTAGAATGTCTTCGGGCCGCTGCACGAAGCTCAGCGCCAGCCAGTCGATGCCGAGATCGCACATAAAGGCGAGATCTTCGCGATCCTTCGCGGAAAGCGCGGCGAGCGGCAGCTCCACATCCGGCACGTTCACGCCCTTGCGGTCCGAGATCACGCCGCCGACTTCGACGACAGTCTCCGCAAATTTCGGGTCCGCCTGGGTGACGCGCAGGCGGATTTTGCCGTCATTCACCAGCAGTCGAGCGCCTGGCTCCAGCGCTTTGAGGATCTCCGGATGCGGCAGCTGCACGCGGCGCTCGTCACCCAGCGCTTTGTCGAGATCCAGACGGAAGGACGCGCCAATTTGAAGGTCAGGCTTCGCGCCGTCGGCGAAGGCGCCGATGCGCAGTTTGGGTCCCTGAAGATCGGCTAGAATGGCGATTGGGCGGCCGACCTCTTCCTCAACTGCGCGCACTGCCGCGTGCCGGGCGGCGGCGTCTTCATGACTGCCATGGCTCATATTAATACGGAAGATGTCCGCGCCGGCGTGGAACAGTGTCTTAATCTGCTCTGGCGTCGACGATGCGGGCCCGAGAGTCGCGAGAATTTTTACATTGCGGTTGCGACGCATTTGCGGCTCCTATGCTCTGATCAAAAGTCGGCGGGCCAGTGGCGCGACGAACGGGCGCCAACAATTTCTTGTTGCCGAAATCGAGCGGCCTGACTCGTGGAAGGGCTAATGCCTGATCAAATTATAAGCAAGAGACAGGGCGGCGCGGCGCTCGGCGTCATTTTGGCGGGAGGGCTTGCGCGCCGCATGGGCGGGGGCGATAAATGCCTGAAACCGCTTGGGGATCGAAGCCTGCTCGAATGGGCCATTGCGCGGCTTCAGCCCCAGGTTGAGCAGCTTGTTTTGAATGCGAACGGCGATCCAGCGCGCTTTAGCGCGTTTGGCGTCGCCGTGGCGGCGGATGATCCCCCCGGCTTTCTAGGTCCGCTGGCGGGCGTCCTTGCCGGCATGGATCGGGCGGCGGCGCTGGGTTTCGAGCAGATTGTCACCGTCGCCGCCGATACGCCATTTTTCCCCCTGGATTTGGCGACGCGCCTCCGCACCGCGGCGGAGCGGAGCGGCGTCCCCATCGCTTTGGCCGCAACAAAGCCGCAAAATGCGGAGGAGAAGGCTGTGCGCCATCCCACATTTGGGGTGTGGCGGACGGAGCTGCGCGGCCGGTTGCGCGCGGCGCTGGTCGATGAAGGCGTTCGCAAAATTGTCGCCTGGACAGACGCGCAGGGCTGTGCGACGGCGAGCTTCGAGCGCTTGGCGCCGCCCGGAGTAGAACAAGGGTTTGACCCATTCTTCAACGTCAATACGCCGGAAGAGCTTGCACAGGCGGAGGCGGTTCGGGGCGCGGTCGTGGAGGGCGGTTGGTGAAAGTTTTTGGAGTTGTCGGCTGGAAAAATGCCGGCAAGACGACGCTGATGGAACGGCTTGTCGCGGAGATTACGCGGCGGGGCGTCAGCGTTTCGACGGTCAAGCACGCGCATCACGCTTTTGATGTTGATCACCAGGGCAAAGACAGCTGGCGCCATCGCCAGGCGGGCGCGCAAGAAGTTCTGGTGTGCTCCGGCGCGCGGTGGGCGCTGATGCATGAATTGCGTGCGGCGCAAGAGCCGCCGCTATCAGAGCTGCTCGCCAAACTCGCGCCGGTCGACCTCATTCTGGTCGAAGGGTATAAGCGCGATGCGCATCCGAAGATTGAGGCGCATCGGGTGGAGACCGGCGCCGCGCTGTTGGCGCGGGAAGATCCGACGGTGCGCGCGGTCGCTGCGAACGCGGTCCTCGCCGATCTGAGCGTTCCTTGCTTTGACTTAGACAATATTCCCGCCATCGCCGACTTTGTTTTAGAGGAGACCGGGCTACGATGAGTAAGGCCCGCGGCGGCGATCCGACGTCCCCACGTTTGTCCAATGATTGTTTTGCATTGCCCCCTGGCGCGCATTGGACGCCGGTGGATGAGGCGTTGGCGGCGCTGAGAAAGGCGCTGCGCCCTGTGGCGCAGGTCGAAAGCCTGTCCATTGAGGCGCTGAACGGCCGATTTGTGGCGGAGGAAGTGATTGCGCGGCGTGATCATCCGGCCACCGACAATGCGGCGGTCGACGGCTATGCGTTTGCGCATCCAGGCGGGCGCGCCGAAGCTGTATTTGAGCTGTGCGAGGGCAGGTCCGCGGCCGGAGCGCCTTGGAGTGGCGCGTTGGCGGCAAACCAGGCCGTGCGCATTCTGACCGGCGGCGAGATGCCTGAAGGGGCGGATACCGTCGCGCTGCAGGAGGACGCGACCGTCGAGGGGCGACAAGTGCGTTTGCTCCCGCCCAAAAATCGGGGCGCCAATCGTCGGCGCGCGGGGGAGAATATCGAAGTCGGCGCGGTTGTCCTGAAGGAAGGCGCGCGGGTGTCGCCACAAGCGGTTGCTCAGCTCGCGTCAGCCGGTTTGGCGCGGGTTGACGTCTATCGTCCCCTGAAGGTCGCAATTATCTCCACGGGCGATGAACTGGCGGCGCCGGGGTCCACGCGGTTGGATCATCAGGTGATTGACGCGAATGGTCCAATGCTGGCGGCGTTGATCCAAGATCTTGGCGCTGAAGTCGCGCTCAGCGCGCGCGTGAGCGATGATCGCGCCGCGCTTGAAGCCACGCTTGATGAGGCCGCGCGCAAAGCTGATGCGATCTTGACCAGCGGCGGCGCGTCGGCTGGTGAAGAGGATCACCTTTCGGCCGCATTGCAGGAGGCGGCGGCGCGGGAAGAGGGCGGCTTTCACCTGTGGCGGGTGGCGGTGAAGCCTGGCCGCCCGCTGGCGATGGGAATGTGGAAAGGCGCGCCTTTGTTCGGCTTGCCCGGCAATCCCGTGGCGGCGTTCGTGTGTTTCGCCATCTTTGCGCGCCCAGCCTTAACTCATCTTGGCGGCGGCGCTTGGACAACGCCAAAGGGCGTGCTGCTGCCATCGGGGTTCAACTATCCGAAAAAACGTGGGCGGCGCGAGTTTTTGCGCGTGCGGCTCGGCGAGGATGGACGGTTGGAGAAGTTTCGATCGGAAGGCTCGGGGCTGATCTCGGGGTTGCTCTGGTCTGACGGGCTTGCTGATCTACCGCATGAGGCGGGACCGCTTTCTGAAGGGGATCCAGTGCGGTTCCTGTCTTATACCGAGCTTGGGATCCGCGCGTGACCAAACTGGCCGGCCGGCGCATTGAGGCCGGATTTGCGACGCTGTTTGCCGGCGTTTTTATGGCGCTCGCCGTTCAGATGGCGTTCTTGCAGCTCTGGTACGAAGAAAACGGCCTGAGTGATGGTTCTATCGGGCTGCTGAACGCGCTTGCCTTTGCTGGGCGGGTGGGGGCGTCGATCGCCGTACCGGCGCTGTCGGATCGCGCAGGACGTCCTGGCGCAGCGCTCACGCTGACGGCGATTTTGGGCGCGGTCGCCGCGGCGGCGCATCTGATGGCGCCGGCGGAGCTCGCGTGGTTGGCGCCATTGGGCGTCGTGCTGGCGATCGCCTTCGCCGGGCTGATCCCGCTGGGCGACGCCGCATGTTGGCGCGCTGCGGAAAAAGCAGGTTTCTCCTATCGCCGACCGAGAGCGGTTGGCTCCTTCGCCTTCCTTGTTGCGACGTTTGCTGGCGGCTTCGTGGCGGCGTCGCTTGGATCCAGCTCGGTTCCCCTGGCGATTTGCGCGTCGCTGCTATTGGCGGCGATCGGCGGGCGATTGGCGCTAGGATGGGGCGTGGTCGGCGCATCTGGGCGCGCGCCGATCCGGTTGATGGACGGGCTGAAGCTGCTTCGGGTCCGTCGTCTTGCGGTTGTGGCGGCTGCGTCCGCAGCAGTTCAAGCCAGCCACGCCGTATTTTATGTCTACGGCTCTATCCATTGGCGGAGCTTGGAGTTTTCGAAAACGACGATTGGCGCGCTTTGGGCGTGGGGCGTGTTGGCGGAGATTATTCTATTCTTCTGGGGCGGGCGACTGCTGCAGCGGTTGGACGCTGCGCGTTGTTTGATGATTGGCGGCAGTCTCGCGGCTGTGCGTTGGGCGGCGATGGCGTTTGATCCCGGCGTCGGCGCGGCTGCGGTGCTGCAAACGCTTCATGCAGGCAGTTTTGCTCTGACCCATCTCGCAACGATCGCTTACATCGCGCGGGAGGCGCCGCCGGAGCTGGCGGGATCGGCGCAGGGGGTGTTGTCCGGCGCTGTTGGCGGCGTCGCGATGGCGCTGGCGGCGAGCTTGGCGGCATGGGCCTATCCGGCATTCGGCGCGGGCGCTTATTGGCTGGGCTGCGTTTGCGCGGCGCTTGGCGCGGGGCTCGCCGTGATGCTGGGCCGGCGCCGCGCTTAGAGCGATTTGAAGTTAGATGGATCCATCTAACGGCTCGCAAATCGCGACCAAACAGAGACTTAGAGCGTGTTGATGGTTCCGTGAAACATCAACACGCTTTAGGGTGCGAACTCATAAATCTGGTCGCCGCCAAAGCGAGCGGTTTGATTTTGATGGCTGCGGTCGCTGTGCGGCTTAGCCGAAGCGGCCTGCAGCGCGGGCCAGCAGCATAAAGGCGCGACCGGAGCGCGTGTTGGCGAGCTCAACCGCCAGTTTAGCGCTCGGCGCTTCGGCGAACAGACGATCGAGCATCGATTCATAGCGATCCATAAACCGCTGGGCCGATTGTTCGAAATCGCGATTGCGCTCGAACGCCGAGGCGACGTCTTCGATCGCGTGGGGATCGCGAATGCCGCCCAGATCGATGATATCCTTCCGAACGCCGTCGACAATATAAGCGCGCCAGAGCTCCGCGGGGGCGTGATGCGGCTGAAGATCCTCCATATAGAGGTCGATATCAGCGAGAGCCGAAAGGGCGTCTTCCGCGGTTTGCAGCAGCGAGGCGGCTTCTTTGTCGGTCAGGACCGCGTAAAGCGCGTCGAGCGTTTCGCGATCATCCTCACTGTCCGGGAAGTTCGCGGCGCGCACCAGCTTCGCCCAGTCCAGCTCACCGCCGCCTACTGGCCGCTGATCGCGCTCAACGGCTGGCGTGGATGCGGTTGGCGCGTCCAGCTCCGATCCTTCCGGCGTGTCGAAATCCTCGAACCCCGCGTCGAAGGACGTGCTGGATTCGAAACCGGCTGGCTCCGCCGGATCACGGCGCAGGCTGCTCTCCGCCGGCCCTTCGAGGCGGCGGCGCAGGCTGTCCAGGCGGGAGGAGTGCTCGTCCGGTTCGGCGGCAGTCGGCTTTGGCGCGGGCGCGCCGCCCAGCGCGCCGAGCGCCGCTTCCGCAGCCCGTGCAATCGCGTCAGAAGATCCTGGCGTCGGACGTGGGCGCGGCTCGTCAGCTTCAGTGGCGAAGCTGGAAGGCGTCGGCGCCGGGTCGCGGAAGCTGGATGCCGGCGCGGCGGGCGCGCCGCCGCCGCTTCCGATCCGTGCGGCGATTTGGTCCGCAACTTCGGCGGCGAAACGCTGCGATTCGCCGTTGATGCTCTGCACCATCGCGCTGATCGAGGCTGCTTCGCGTTCCGTTTCTTCGCGCGCAGCAGCGATGCGCTCCTCCAGATGGGCGAAACTCTCTTCCAGATCGGCGACGCTTGCTGAGGCGCCGGAGAAGTCAGCGCCGCCCCGTGAGGCGCCGTCGCCATTTGCCGCAGCGCTCAGCCGTTCCGCCGCGGCGGCGAGCGCCTGGGCGCGCCGCGCGGTGCTGGCCCAAAGCCAGACCAGGCCAACAGGGGCAATCGCGATCGCGCCGGTCATCAGCAGGATGTGGCTGGGGCTTTGCAGGAACCAGCCGAGGGCGCCGATCGGGTCCGCCAGCAAACTCGGCGCCGCAACTCCGGCGGCGGCGGCCAGCGTCTTGACGTACCCGAATGCAAAAGCGCCAACGCCGCCCACCCAGACGAGCATGGCGACGAAAGCGCTCATGAACACGCCGCGCCCAGCTTCTTCGCGCTCCGCGCCGGCGCCGCGCGCCGCGCGCCGCTCATTTGGCGCTGCGTTGCGTGGTTCGCGCGGCACGACGGCGCGGCTTGGATCGCGGTCCGCTACGCGGCGGCGCGTCGGTTCCGGAGCGAAACGCTCATCCGGATCCGAACGTCCGAAGCTTTCGTCAGCGCCGCCAAAGCTTGGGCCTGCGGCGCGGGGCGACTGGTCGGCAAAGTCGCCATCGTAATTATCGTCGACAATGACGCGTCGAGCCCGCCGCGCGCGGGGCGCCCGGCTGAAGTCATCGTCATCAAAATTGTCGCGGCCGCCGTCGATCGAATGGCTCATATGCGCCTCTTTCGCTCCGTCCGAGCTCGCAGCGCCCGGCGTTGTCTTTTCCGCGCCGCCGCATCCCCAATGCGGCTGTCGTGATGCATCGCAACGCCGCGTGAGGGCGCGCGAGCGGGAGTATGCGCAGAAGCGAGTTTAACTCAACAGCCGACCCCGATGAGGCGGCCAAATTCGCTGCATCAATATACAATCAAGTCGCTAATCACACGTATTGCGGCGCGTGAAGCCCTAATTGTCTCGCGCAGGATGTCCCACGCGCGCCGATTCACCCAAGAATCGACGCGGCGGCGGGCCTAGACGAACGCAACCGACGTAATCTCATACGAGCGGCCGCCGCCTGGGGTCATCACCTCGACGCTGTCGCCTTCCTCTTTGCCGATCAGCGCCCGCGCCAGCGGCGAGTTAACGTTCAACTTGCCTGATTCGATGTTTGCTTCGACTTCACCGACGATCTGGAACGTTTTTTCCTCTTCGGTGTCTTCATCCACCAAACCAACCGTCGCGCCGAATTTTATGGTCGAGCCGCCAAGTTTGGTCGGATCAATCACATCCGCCCGCGCAATGAGGCCTTCCAGCTCGAGGATCCGGCCCTCGATGAAGCTCTGCTTTTCGCGCGCGGCGTGATACTCGGCATTCTCGCTCAGATCGCCATGTTCGCGCGCTTCAGCGATCGCTTTGATGACGGCGGGCCGCTCAACTGACTTCAGCTCTTTTAGCTCCACCGACAGTTGGGCGTGCCCGGCGGCGGTCATTGGGATTTTTTCCATCTGCTCTCCTCGACGCCTATGCTGCGCGGTAGGGCGTCGGCGCGCAAGGGCGCGCCGCTCCTATCCGTCCACAAATAGACGAAGCTGTCTACGGTGCGGTCGACTCATTTTTTGCGTCGGCCCCTGAAGGTCCGATCCTGTCGACCGCAACTTATCAGTTAAGATGCGCTGAAATAGGTTTGCAATGGGGCGGTCTCAAGTTGACCTTCGCGCAAATTTTGGATTGCGCGGACAGCGGCCAGCGCGCCGGCAATGGTGGTGTAGTACGGAATTTTCATCCGAAGCGCGGTCGCGCGGATGTCGAAACTGTCCTGAAGCGACTGCGCGCCCTCGGTTGTATTGAAGACCAGGGCGATCTCGTCACTCTTCAGCAGATCAACAATGTGCGGCCGCCCCTCATGCACTTTGGCGACGATGCGGGTTCTTACGCCCGCTTCCTCGATTGGCCGCGCGGTCCCGTCCGTTGCGACAATCTCAAAGCCGAGCTCCGACAGGCGCTGCGCCGCCTCGACGGCTTTGTCTTTGTCCTCATCCCGCACTGAGATGAACACCGCCCCGGCGTCCGGCAATTTAACCCCGGCGCCGAGCTGGCTCTTGAGAAAGGCTCGGTTGAAGCCTTTGTCGATCCCCATCACCTCGCCCGTGGAGCGCATTTCGGGGCCCAGCACCGTGTCGACGCCCGGGAAGCGGGCGAACGGCAGGACGGCCTCTTTGACGGCGACGTGCCCGGTGGGCGCTGACGGGATGGAGAAATTGGTCAGAGGCTCGCCGGCCATGACCCGCGCGGCGATTTTCGCGATGGGGGCGCCGATTGCTTTGGCGACGAACGGCACCGTGCGCGAGGCGCGTGGGTTGGCCTCGATCAAGTAGATTTCGCCGTCCTTGACCGCGAACTGAATGTTGATCAGTCCGCGAACCTTCAGCCCCAGCGCCAGCGCCCGCGTCTGCGCCTCGATTTCCGCAACGATTTCTTGCGAGAGCGAGTGCGGCGGCAACGCGCAGGCGCTGTCCCCCGAATGCACGCCGGCTTCTTCGATATGCTCCATTACGCCGGCGACGACGACATTTTCACCGTCGCTGACGGCGTCGACGTCAACTTCGATCGCCGAGGTCAAGTAGCTGTCGAGCAGAACCGGGGAGTCGCCCGAGACGATAACGGCTTCGCGCATATACCGCTCAAGGCCGGCCCGATCGCGCACAATCTCCATGCCGCGCCCGCCAAGGACGAAGGACGGGCGAATGACCAGCGGAAAACCAATCGATTCGGCGACGCCGATCGCGCCCTCCAGGCTTGTCGCGACGCCGTTGCTCGGCTGTTTCAGCCCCAACCGATGCAGAAGCTTCTGGAACAGCTCCCGATCTTCCGCCAGGGCGATCGCATCGGCAGTCGCCCCGAGAATGTTGACGCCCGCCTGCTCCAGCGCGGTCGCCAGTTTCAGCGGCGTCTGGCCGCCGAATTGTACGATAACGCCGACCACCTCGCCCGCTTGGGATTCGGTTTGGATGATTTCCAGCACGCTTTCAGCGGTCAGCGGTTCGAAATACAGCCGGTCCGACGTGTCATAGTCTGTCGAGACGGTTTCCGGGTTGCAGTTGACCATGATGGTTTCATAGCCGGCGTCTGACAGCGCGAAGGCGGCGTGGCAGCAGCAATAATCGAACTCGACGCCTTGACCGATGCGGTTCGGACCGCCGCCAAGAATGACGATTTTTTTGCGGTTGGTCGGCTCAGCTTCGCACTCAGCGGCGCCCATATGGTCGGCCTCGTAGGTCGAGTACATATAGGGCGTGATCGCCTCGAACTCGCCAGCGCAACTGTCTACGCGTTTGAAGACCGGGCGCACTTTCAGCGCATGGCGCGCCGCGCGTATGTCCGCTTCTGGCGCGCCGGTTAGGTCGGCGATGCGGGCGTCGGAGAAGCCCATCGATTTGACGCGGCGCATCTCGCGCGCGGTCGTCGGAACGCCGTTTGTTTCCAGCTGGCGCTCCTCGGCGACGATCTCTTGCAAGCGCGCGAGGAACCAAGGGTCGTATTTCGTAACGGCGTGGACCTGCTCGGCGCTGAAGCCTTCGCGCAGGGCTTGCGCGGCGGCGCGGAGCCGATCCGGCGTCGCCCGTCCCATCGCGGCGGTGATCTGCTCGCGCCGTTCTTCGTCACTCTCGGCGGTCTCCGCGAGTTCGATCGCATCCAGCCCATTCAGCCCGGTCTCAAGCGAGTACAGCGCTTTTTGCAGGCTTTCGTGGAAGTTCCGACCCAGCGCCATGGCCTCGCCGACCGATTTCATCGATGTCGACAGCTCCGCCTCGGCGCCTGGGAATTTCTCAAACGCGAAGCGGGGAATTTTGGTCACGATATAATCGATCGTGGGTTCGAAGCTGGCCGGCGTCGCCTTTGTGACGTCGTTCTGCAGCTCATCCAGCGTGTAGCCCACGGCGAGCTTCGCCGCGACTTTCGCAATCGGGAAACCCGTCGCCTTCGACGCCAGCGCGGAGGAGCGGCTGACTCGCGGGTTCATCTCAATAACGACCATCCGACCGTTGGCCGGATTGACGGCGAACTGAACGTTCGACCCACCGGTTTCCACCCCGATCTTGCGCAGGCAAGCGATCGATGCGTCGCGCATCCGTTGGTATTCTTTGTCCGTCAGAGTCAGCGCCGGGGCCACGGTGATCGAATCGCCGGTATGCACGCCCATCGGATCAATATTCTCGATCGAACAGATGATGATGGCGTTGTCGTTCTTGTCGCGAACGACCTCCATCTCAAACTCCTTCCAACCGATAAGGCTCTCATCGATCAGGATTTGGTTCGCGGGCGACGCGTCGAGGCCCGTTCGACAAAAATGCTCGAACTCCTCCCGATTGTAAGCGACGCCGCCGCCGGAGCCGCCCAGTGTAAAGGCGGGCCGAATAATTGCCGGTAGGCCGGTTTTGTCGAGCGCCGCCAGCGCCTCTTCCATATTCTCGGCGATCGTGGCGCGCGGGCTTTCCAAGCCGATCTCATCCATCGCGGCGCGGAACTTATGCCGGTCTTCGGCGCGCTCAATGGCTTCTCGGTCGGCTCCGATCAATTCGACATCGTGCTTGGCCAGGACGCCGAGATCGTCGAGTTCGATCGCCGCGTTCAGAGCTGTCTGACCACCCATGGTCGGCAGCAAGGCGAAACCTTTCGCCTCCTTAGCGCGTTCATAGGCGATAATCTTTTCCAGCGCTTCCGCGACAATCGGCTCGATGTAGGTGGCGTCCGCGAGTTCCGGGTCGGTCATGATCGTCGCCGGGTTCGAGTTCACCAGGACAACGCGGTACCCTTCTTCCTTGAGCGCTTTGACTGCTTGGGCGCCGGAGTAGTCGAACTCGCAGGCCTGCCCGATGACGATAGGCCCGGCTCCGATGATCATGATCGTGCCTAAGTCCTGACGTTTGGGCATGCTGTAACCTTAATGTTGTGGAGAGGCCGCCAAGCAAATCGCGTTGGTCGGCGCGCAAATCTCCGTGCTTTTAGCGGCTTTGCGCCAGGGCGCAAGAACAGGAACGCTTCGCCCCATCATTTATGAGGTTGATCTGGCGCGCCGGCGGGGGCGCGCGGCCGCCATCGTTCAAAAAACGCGTCCGAGCAGGGATTTGAACGTGGCCGCACCGCTTCTTGCATCGCTGAAATATCTCCGGCGCATCCTTGCGCAGGGCAATATTTCGGCTCTGGAGCGGGGATGGGGCGGATCAACGGCGCGACGGGGCGCATTTTTCATGAGAATCCTCCCGCATGGCGAGGCTGATAACTAGTATTTCAGTTTGGAGTAATGCTAACGATCATTCTTGAGCGGGAGCTGGTCCGGTCGCATTCGCAGACGAAGCGGGGCTGTCACAGCCGATTTGAATGGTCCAGCTGGCGGATCGACCTCATGGCGGGCCGGTGTGTTTGCCTGATATATCAGCAGTGCGTGCGAATGGCTTCTACTTTGGTTTGGTTTGATCGCTTGGTTCGGGCGCGCATTGATGGGCGATGAAAAATATGAAGCGGACATTTGCTAACGCGCTGATTACATTTGGGTGTTGGACGGGCGTTTCGATCGCCCGGACGCAGTCCAATGCCGGCCAGTCGGCGGACATTGACGGCGCAATCGCCGTTGCGGCTGTTTGTATTCTGCTCGGCGCGCATTTGCGGCGGCAAGCCGAAGCGGAGGTGGGCGCGGCTCAGCTTGAGGCTGGGCGGGCGCGGCGTCACGGCGGCGGCGAAATCTACTTCGCAGAGCGACAAAACGCGAAATCCTTTGTGCTCTATCTCCGTGCGCCAGAGAGCAGCAGCGAGTTCAAGTTGGTCCTTCCTGGCGCCGCTGGGGCGACCGGCGGCTGCTCGGCGCCGCGGAGCGACGCGTTGGAGTGTTTGCTTTTCGCCGCGATGAAGTTGAACCTGCCGAACTCGGTGGTTGGCGGGGAGCCAAGCAATGACGCAGACTGGAAGGGCGCTGTTGCGCGGGCGATAAAACTCGCCGACTGGATCTTGGTGGTGCCAACCGCCAATGATGGCGGCGTCTGGCAGTTGCGCGAAATTTTGCGGCAGGACGCCCTCGCCCGCACCATCTTTGTAATGCCGTCACATGATTTCGCATGGGCGTCGAAGTCGAGCGCCGAACCGCCGCGCGATGGCGCGTATGATGAGATCTGGCGCCACGATATGCTGGAGCTGACAGCGCAATTGGGGCTTCAGTTTCCGCATTATGACCCTTGGGGCGCGTTTTTTACTTTCTCCGCACGTAGTTCGCCGCCGCGAGTCGCCCAGTTTCCCTACCAATGCACACAGGAATTGCTCGCCGAACGTCTGCGTTTGTTGATCTTCTAAGGATCTGCGCGCTAGGGTGGGAACTCCTAAATCTGGTCGTCGCCTGCCGGACGCTGGCTCGGCCAGATTTAGGAGTTCCCACCCTAGGACACGGACTCATAATTTCGCAGCCAAATTCGGATGGCTGCGAGCTTTGTTAGAGCGAGGAAGTTTGCGGCGTGTTTTTCGTAGCGCG
>JALEGB010000073.1 GCA_022760355.1 Neomegalonema sp. | reverse complement strand
TTGACCGGGCAATCAGCCCGCTCCGCGCCCGGTGCGCAGCCGAGAACGGGCTAGGAAGCGCTGACGACGCCTGATGAAGGGGTTTCGACCCTAGGGGCGACGCGTCGCCCCAATTGCGGTCCGCCCAGCCCGCCGGCTTGTCGGGCCGCAGCTATTCCAATGCGTCCAATTTCTTGGCGTAGCCGCGCGGCGTGTACAGCCGCCAGCCGTCGGCGCCGGCGGATCGGTCGCCCGCCTGCACGGCGCGGCTCTGGCTCGAGCCGACAAGCACCACGGTCAGCATATCGACATCAGCAGCCTTCAGCGCGCCGAGTTCGACATGGTGAAGCTGCTCCTGCGGTCGGCCGATCTGACGGCCGATCAGGACGGGCGTTTCGGCGGAGCGGCTTCTCAATAAGATATCGCGCGCCTTCTCAAGCTGCCAGCGTCGGCGCTCGGAAACCGGATTGTAGAAGGCGATGACGAAGTCCCCTTCCGCCGCAGCCGCGACGCGCCTTTCGATCGTCTCCCACGGCGTTAGAAGATCCGAGAGCGAGATTGCGCAGAAATCATGACCGAGCAGGGCGCCGGCGCGGGCGGAGGCGGATTGCAGCGCCGATACGCCGGGGCTGATAATAAGCTCGGCCCGGCGCGCCGCATCCGACACGCCCCCTTGCGCGGGCGCCCGATCAATCAACTCCATGACCAGCGCGCCCATCGCATAAATGCTCGGGTCGCCTGAGCACACCAGCGCCACAGTCAAGCCTTCGCCTGCGCGCTCCAGCGCATAGCGGCAGCGGGCCTCCTCCTCGCCGAGCTTAAAGTCAGTGCGACGTTTATGCGCCGGGGCCAGCGGGCCAAGCAGATCCAGATAGAGCCCATAGCCGACAAGCTCATCCGCTTCCGCTGCGAGCCTGGTTGCTTCGGGGGTGCGTTGATCCAGCCGCCCCGGGCCAGTGCCGATGAGCGCAAGCCGTCCGCGGGCGCGGCCCGGGGGCTGACGGATCGGCGCCGTTGCGATCGCCAGCGCCGCCGTACAGTTCGCCGCTTTGATCTTTGGATGCAACAACGCGCTGTCCGGCCCGGCGCCGCGAAGGGCGGCCGCCTCAGCGACGCTGTGACAGCCAACTTCGTTGAAGACGACTTCGGACGGATCGGACACGCGCGGAGTCTCTTCCTCCAGCTCGGCGGCGCTGAAGGTCCGCAGTGGCGCGTTGAGCGCCGCCGCAGCCTGGTTGATCGCAGCTTCGTCCGCTTTGAGATCGATCGAGAACACCGCGGCGATGGCGGCTCTGGGCATATTTGCGCGGCGCAGGATTTCGTCGACCAGTTCGGTCATCGCGCGCGGATCTGCGCCTCGCGCGGCGCCAAGACCGAGCGCGAGCCGCTGTTCGGCATAGCGAAGGGGCTTTGGCGCGCCGGCGACGGTCAGCACAGCTTGGCGCGGCCCAGCTGCTCCAGTCTCGTCTGCGCGCGCCTGGGCCAATGGCGCAAGCCACGCCGCGTCGCCCTCAAGATCGATATCGCCGCCAGCGAGCGCCGCCGCCATCACCGCTTTCGCGTCCTGCGGATTATCGAGCCGCCACCCCTCCGGCGGCGCGTCAAGCGCAACGCCGAACACCGTGTCCCCGGCGGTGGTGATGGCGGCCTTTGCGTCGAAGAGTTCGGCGATACGTTCGGCGAGAGCATTTGCCCCGCGATGCCCGCCAAGGAGAGGAACGACGGAGGCGCCGTCCGGCGATATGGCGACAACAGCAGGCTCTGTGCGTTTTTGGCCAAGCAGCGGCGCGAGCGCGCGGATCAGCGCGCCGGCCGCGCAGACGCCAATGATGTCGCGCCCGGCCAGAAAAAGATCCTGCGTATGCTGAACGAAATCCTCGAAAATAATTGGCGCGGTCACGCGGTCGGCGCGGCCATGGAATTCGGCGTCGAGATGGTCGGCAATCCGCCGCGCCGCGCGCTCCCCGGCGCCAGCAAGACAAAGAACAACCGGCGAGCTAGTGCGCATGGGCGTGAGGATCCTCTCCGACAACCAAAATCATAGAAAAATAGGGCGCTGTCTCCGGCGCCTCGGCCAAGGGAACGGCGATCTCCCCCGCCTCTGTCGCCGCCTCGACATAGTAGGCCCGATCCAGCAGGCCGAGCCGAGTGATAAGACGCTTAATATCCGGCAGCCGCCGGCCGAGCTTCATCAATGCTGCGCCGCCGCCCAGGCGAAGGCGGGTTTCCAACATCTCGATGTCGGCGGTGCTGGGCAGGATCGTCAGCGGCTCATCCCGCGCGACGAGCGGGCGTTGCACCGCCGCCGCCGCCGCCATCGGGGAGGCGACGCCGGGCACAATCGCCGCTGGGAAGCGGGACGAGAGCCGCGCGAGAAGATACATAAAGGAGCCATAGAGGAGCGGGTCGCCCTCGCACAGCACGACAACGTCCTGACCGGTTTCAAGCCGCTCGGCGATCTCCGCCGCGCCGCGATCATAGGCCGTTTGCGCCTCAGCGCGCGCTGCGCGCATCGGGGTGCGGATTTCGATCTCGCACGCCCCTGCGGGAATAATATCGGCGACGATCCGCCGGGCCCGGCTTGCGCGCGGCCCGTCCGACGCGTCCGCGGCAAGATAAGCGATGGTGGCGGCGCTGCTGATCAAGCGATGGGCCTTGAGCGTCAAGAGCTCCGGGTCTCCCGGCCCGACGCCGACGCCATAGATTGTTCCAAGCCTCATCGCGACCAGACCCATTGGGTCACCGGCATTGCGGAGCGCCAGCCGCGATAGGGGCCGACCGGCTCAGCGCGGCTTACCGAAATCCGGCCAAGGGCGCCGCCATGCTCTTTTTGCAGCGCTGCGAGCATCGCTTCGCTCTCGAGCGTCACCGCGTGTGCGACGAGGCGGCCAAACGGCTTCAGCGCCGACATCGCCGCGGCGACCGTTTCGCGCGACAGGCCGCCCCCGATAAACACCGCGTCCGGCGCTGGCAGTCCCGTTAACGCGTCAGGCGCCGCGCCGTCGCGCAGCTCCAACCGTGGCGCGCCCAGCTCCACCGCATTGCGCGCCGCCATGGCGCGGCGGCCTTCTCGCGGCTCGACCCCATAGGCGACCATGTCGCGATCGGCGCGCATCCATTCGATCGCGACCGAACCGCAGCCGCAGCCGATATCCCACAGAGTCTCGCCGCGCCGCGGGGCGAGCGCCGCAACCGCCAGCACGCGCAATTCGCGCTTGGTGATTTTGCCGTCATGGTGAAACACATCATCCGGCAGGCCGATGCGCGGCAGATGCTGCGCGCCTTCGCGCGCCTCGATCTCGAGCGCAAGCAGATGAAAGTCAGGCAGCCCTTGCGGCGGCGCGGCGGACCAGGCGGCGGCGGTCCCTTCGCGCCGGCTCTCTTCCGGCCCGCCAAGATGGCCGAGCACAGTCAAGCGGCTGGGTCCGAACCCTCGTTCAGTAAGCATGTCCGCCACTTCGATGGGCGTTTGCGCGTTCTGGGTGAGGATCAGAAGCCTTTGGCCCGGCGCAAAGAACGGCAGGATCTGCTCCTTCTTGCGTCCATGCACCGTCAGCGTTTCGACATCAGCCAGCGACCAGCCCATTCGGCAGGACGCCCACTGAAAAGCTGAGAGCTGCGGGTGAAAGCGTATTTGATCAGCCGGGATTTCCTTCAGCAGCCGCGCGCCGACGGAATACCACAGGGGATCGCCTGTCACGAGCATAGAGATCCGCTTGCCGCGCGCCGCCTTCAGCGTCTCAATCATCATATCGAATGGCGACGGCCAGGCGATGCGCTCCGCCTGCAAATGCGCGGTCATTTGATGATGCCGCTCACCGCCGACGATGATCTCCGCCCGCTCAAGCGCCTCTTTCGCAGCGGCGTTGAGGGGGGCGAACCCATCGGCGCCGATGCCGACGACGTCGAGCCAAGCCGTCATTGCAGCCGCGCCCGAGCGAGAACCGACAGCGCGTTCACGGCGGCCGACGCCATCGCCGAACCGCCTTTGCGGCCGCGCAGCGCCAGGAACGGAACCCCGCGCGGGCGGGCCGCCAGTTCGGCCTTGCTTTCCGCTGCGCCGACAAAGCCAACCGGGAAGCCCAGGATCGCCGCAGGCTTCGGCGCGCCGGCGTCAAGCATCTCAAGCAAATGAAACAACGCGGTTGGCGCGTTGCCGATCGCGACGATCGCGCCCTGAAGATGCGGCCGCCAGAGCTCCACCGCCGCCGCAGAGCGGGTGGTTGCGAGCGTTTCGGCCAGCTTGGGCGTCTCATCCGCGTTTATCGTCGCAAACACCTGGTTTGCAGCCGGCAGAATGCGGCGAATAACGCCCGCGGCGGTCATCTCGCAGTCGCAGAGCACGGGCGCGCCGCCGCGCATCGCGTCAATGGCGGCGTCGGCGATGTCCGCCGAACAGGCGAGACGGTCGGAGATCTCCGGCATGCCGCACGCATGGATCAGCCGCACGGCGACGTGCTGGACCCCTTCGGGCAGATGATCCAGCCGCGCTTCTCTGCGCACCGTTTCGAAACTCTGGGCGTAGATCGCATCCGGATCGCGCTCATACCGCAATTGCCCGCTCACGCGCGTTCTCCACGCTTCCGGACGCTCTGCGGGCCCAGCGGGTGGTCCGCATGGGGGTAGGGCGCATGATGATGATGGTCATGATGATCATGATGATGGTCGCCATGATGATCGTGATGCGAGTGGCCATGGTGATGATGCGCCGTCTCCAAACGGCATGCGCCCGTGCAAAAGCTGTCGCATAGAGCGCAGTCGGCGACGTTCGAGCCTGGCGCGCTCGCACCCTGCCCCTCGACATGGTGGTGATGGCTCTCCTGCGGTGCGCCTTCTTCGGCTTCGAAGCCGAGGACCTGCGTGCGATATTTGCACAGGCCGCAGTTCATCGCCGGCGGGCCGTCCAAGATTTCCGTGACCCGCTCCAAGAATGTGTCGACGACCGCGTCATGCGCGCCGAGATAGCCCGCCTTGACGAACTCGACATCCGGTTGCGCCTGCGCAACTTGATCGGTGAAGCCATAAATCCTGTCGATCAGAATGCCGGTGAACAGAAAATAGGGGAACACAACCACCCGCTTATACCCGAGGCGCGCGACATGCTGCAGGCACGGCTCGACGAGGGGGAAGGTGACGCCGGAATAGCCGGTTTCGCACCAGCCGAACCCCATCCCCTCCCACAACAGGCGGGCAAGCTTGGCGACATTTGAGTTTGCGTCCGGGTCTGATGCGCCGCGGCCAATCACCACGAGGCAGGTTTCGTGGCGCGAGACCGGTGTGCGGCCATCCTCCACGGCTTTGGCGTCGGCTTCGGCGATTGCACGTTCAATCCGGTCGGCCGCAGCGCGCAGCATACGCGGATCCAGGCCCAGTTCACGCCCATACTCCACACGCATGCCGTGTTTGGCCGCATAGGCGTTCAAGACGGAGGGGATATCGTTCTTCGCATGGCCCGCGGCGAACAGCATGCCCGGCGCCGCCAGAATGCGGGTGCAGCCCTGCTCGCGCAGAGAGTCGAGCCCCGCGCGGATGACCGGATTGGCGAACTCCAGATAGCCATGCGCAATCGGCCATTCGACGCCGTCGGCGCGCATGCGCGCCTCCAGAGCGGTTGCGAGGCCTGCAAATTCAGCAACGGCGGCGTCTGAGCGTGAGCCATGCCCGCAGAGCATGACTCCGATGCGATCTGACATGTGGGGAATCGCGCGCTCGGTCACGTCGCCTCCGTCGCGTCGTCCGTCGCGTCGTCCTTCGAATCGGTTTGTTCGGTTCCGGAATTCTGGGCCTTGGACTGACCATGGAGCTTCGCAAGCGCGGCGGCGATCGCGATCGCTCCCAGCACTGCGGCCAGCGCGCCAAGATGGGAATGTCCGGCCACCTCCCCCCAATGCCCCAAATGGGCGTGGGCCGGGGTGGCGAAAATGAGCGGCAGAGCCGCCAGGGCGCCGGCGCGGGCGAGCATACGCATTCCTCCGTTCGGCGCGGAACATGTCGCCGCGCACAAAGGAGCCGAGCCGCCCGACCAGGTCGTTCGCCACAACGCGCAAATGCGCGTCAGGACGGCGCCGATCGCGTCCCTGCTTCGGTCGACGCGGCGTCGGCTCCCGTTCAGCCTATTCGGCTCCGTCCAACGGGACGCGATTACACTTGCTGCAGCCTTGGCGCAAGCGGTCCGCGCGCAAGCGCCGCAAATCTATCGCAATGGCGTAAGCTGGACGTCAGCCCTAGGTTCGTTGTGTATCATGCTTCCAAAGAAGCTGTTGTGAGTATGCTTGTGGACCCGCTGCGGCGCGGCTGAATAAGGATAGAGCAATGATAAAACTGCGCGCGGAGCGGCTGTTCGTGCATCCGGTGAAATCCTGCGCGGCTGTCGAGCGCGAGATGCTGCAGCTGTCGCCGGAGTTGGGCGTGGTCGGCGATCGCGCAATGGGGCTGGCGATCGATCAACCGCCGACGGAGGGGGACGGGGTTCACCGCCGCAAAGTGCATTTTCTTCACGGGATGCGCTGGCCAGAGATCGTCCGGCTGCGGCCCGAGGTTCGGTTCGACCCGGGCGGCCCTGTGTTGAACGGCTTCGCCCTCGCCTCCAGCGATGGGACGGCGGCGGTCGCGCTTGAGGAGCTGGCGCAGGTTGGCGGGCGGCTGGCGCCGGGCGCAGGCGAGGCGCGGCTTGTCAGCGCCTATCCGGGGCGGCGGTTCTCGGATCGGGCGAACCCGTATGTTTCAATCATTAATCTCGACACGCTGGACGCGTTCGCGGCCTTTGCCGGCGATCCTGCGCTTGCCGAGCCGACGCGTTGGCGCTGCAATGTCTATGTGCGCGCGGGGCTCGGCGCCGAGTATGGTTGGGCGCGGGAGCAGGCGCCCCTGGCGGTGGGCGACGCGGCGTTGAAGACCGAGATGCTGCTGGGCCGTTGCGCGATGATCCAAGCGGAGCCTGAGCTGGGGCGGACGGATCACCCGGAGCTGGTGCAAAAGCTGCGCGCCTTTGAGAATGCGCAAGGCTTCGTCCATCCGGAGGAGCGCGCGCCGGTCATGGGCGTCTTGGCGACGCCTATGGCGGTGTCCGAGATCCGCGCTGGCCAGTAGGCGTCACCAGCGGGTGCGGGTGGGGCGATCCATTACGCGTTTCCCGAAAAGGCTCGCGGCGAGGTCCACCAGCAGTCGCGCGGTGCGGCCTCGCTCATCCAGGAACGGATTCAGCTCGACGATATCGACGGAGCGGACCAGTCCGCTGTCGGCAAGCAGCTCCATTGCGAGATGCGCTTCGCGAAAGGTTGCGCCGCCTGGGACCGTTGTGCCCACCCCGGGGGCGATGTCAGGATCCAGAAAATCGACGTCGAAGCTGACATGAAGTCGCACTTTTGCATCAGATTGGAGTTTTACGGTGAGATTTTGCATCAGTTGGCCAACGCCGACCTCATCGATCGCGCGCATATCGATCACGTTGACCCGCGCATTGCGCAACCGCTCGCCTTCTGCGTGATCGATTGAGCGCGCGCCAAAAATCGTCAGATCCTGCGGGTCGACAACCCCGCACGGCGCATCGCCATAAAGGGCGGCCAAATCCGCTGGCGGCGCAGCGTCGCCACAGAAATAAGCGGCAGCCATGCCATGCATGTTGCCCGAGTCGGTTGTTGCGGCTGTGTGAAAGTCTGGATGCGCGTCAAACCACAGCACGGCAAGCCGTTCTCCATCCTCCTGCGCCGCGGCGGCCAATCCGGCCACCGATCCGGCGGCGATAACATGATCGCCGCCGAGGATGATTGGCGTCGCGCCGCTTTTCACTGCGTCATAGGCCGCATGGGCTGTCGCGCGAACAAAGGCGGCTGCTTCGGGCAGGTTCCGCGCGGACGGCGAGGGGGTAAGATCCGCCATGGGGGATGGGCGCAGATCTCCTTCATCTTGCACCGTGATTCCCTGGGCTGCGATCGCGGTCGCCAAGCCGGCAATTCTGAGTGCGTCCGGTCCCATGCGGCACCCTGCCTGGCTGGCGCCGGCATCCGTCGGGGCGCCGATAATCGATACAGGCCGACACGGCATTTTTGATGCATCTTTGCTCAATTTCAGATCTCCTGATGGCCTTGATTCGCTGTTTTTGATGCAAAATTGCATTTTTTGCCGAGAATTTTCGACTTGCACCGACCTGCCGTCATGCGTTGTTAGAACGGAATGATCGCAGCTAATCATCACCAAAACATACAGGGAGGTCGCTTTGAACACCGAGATCGAAGAGTTCGGCGTCTATGATTACGTCATCGTTGGCGCCGGTTCGGCCGGGTGCGTGCTGGCCAATCGGTTGAGCGCAGACCCGGATGTGAAGGTGTTGCTGCTGGAAGCGGGCGGTCCCGACGATTGGATCTGGTTTCACGTGCCTGTCGGCTATCTCTATTGCATGGGCGACCCGCGCGCTGATTGGGCGTTCAAGACCGAGCCGGAGGCGGGGCTGGGCGGACGCGCGTTGAACTATCCGCGCGGCAAGGCGCTGGGGGGCTGCTCGTCAATCAACGGCATGATCTATATGCGCGGCCAAGCTGCCGACTATGATGGCTGGCGGCAGCTTGGCTTGAGCGGCTGGGGCTGGGACGATGTGCTGCCCTATTTCATTCGCTCCGAAGATCATGTTGACGGCGCTTCAGATCTGCATGGCGGTGGGGGCGAGCTGCGGGTGGAGCGTCAACGGCTTTCGTGGGAGATCCTCGAGGCGGTGCGTGAGGCCGCCGCAGCCGCCGGCGTGCCGAAAACGGATGATTTCAACCGCGGCGACAATTTCGGCGGCGGGTATTTCCAGGTCACTCAGAAGTCGGGCTGGCGTTGGAGCGCGTCGACCGCGTTTCTCAAGCCAGTGCGCTATCGGCGAAATCTCCGCATCGAGACCGGCGCGCAGGCGGAGCAGGTCGTCATCGAACAGGGCCGCGCCACAGGGCTGATCGCGCGGATTGGCGGGCGGCGGGTTCGGGCGAAAGCCAGTGGCGAAGTCATCCTGGCGGCAGGGGCGATCGGCTCGCCGCAATTGCTGCAGCTGTCCGGGGTCGGTCCGGGGGCGCTGCTGCAAAGCCTCGGTATTGAGACCCTGCTGGACCGGCCGGCGGTGGGCGGCAACCTACAGGATCATTTGCAGATCCGTTGCGCCTACCGGGTGGAGGGCGTCTCAACGCTCAACACGCGCAGCGCCAGCCTGTTCGGCAAGGCGATGATCGGGCTGGAATATGCCGCGCTGCGCTCCGGCCCAATGGCGATGGCCCCAAGTCAGCTGGGGCTGTTCGCCTATTCGGATCCGTCTGTGGCGAGCCCTGATCTTGAATGGCACGTGCAGCCGCTGTCGCTTGATAAGTTTGGCGATCCGCTCGATGCGTTTGACGCGGTGACGATGAGCGTCTGCAATCTGCGGCCGGAAAGCCGCGGCGAAGTGATGATCGCGTCCGCAGATCCGACGCAACCGCCGCAGATCCGGCCAAACTACCTCTCGACCCCAGGCGACCGGCTGACGGCGGCGCGGGGCATCCGCTTCACGCGCAAAATCATGGCGCAGGAACCGCTTCAACAGTACCAACCGAATGAATTCAAACCCGGTCTTGAGTGCGAGACGGATGATGAGCTGGCGGATGCGGCTGGGCGGATCGGCACGACGATCTTCCACCCGGTCGGGACGGTTCGGATGGGGACGGATGCGGATGCGCCATTGGATGGCGAGCTGCGCGTGAATGGCGTCGCCGGCCTGCGCGTTGTCGACGGCTCGGCGATGCCGCGAATTACGTCCGGGAATACCCATGCGCCGATTGTGATGATGGCCGAAAAAGCGTCCGACCTTATCCGCGCGGCCCGACGAGCGTGATATGCTCTGGGGCTGCGGCGTTGACGCCCATTGCGGGCCCCTGGTCGCAGCTCCTACGTCGTTTGGAAGGTCGCCATTGGGCGGCGAAGAAGACGGGAGATACGCATGTCGAGCGCAAACATTTTTGGTGCTGCTTTGATCGCAGGGTCGGCGGCGATCGCGGCCCTTGCTGCGGCGCCTGGCGCGATGGCGGAGGGCCACGCTGAGCACAAACACGCTGAGCACAAGCATGCTGAGCACAAGAGCGGCACCGTTTCTAAGAGCGCGCGCGCAGAAGTCGCCGTCGGCGATCTCCATATCACCGGCGCGTGGATCCGTGAGGCGCCGCCAACGGCGAAAACGGCGGCCGGCTATCTCATTGTGACCAACAAGGGCGCTGATGAGGATCGGTTGATCGCCGTACATGTCGGATTATCCGAACGGGCTGAGCTTCATGAGATGAAGATGGAAGGCCACATGATGACGATGCGTGAAGTTGAGGGCGGCATCGTCATTCCGGCGAAGGGCGTCGTCACGCTTGAGCCAGGCGGCCTCCATCTCATGTTCCTTGGCGTCAAAAAGCCTCTGCGCGCCGGTGACAAACATACGGTGACGCTGTTGTTCAAAAAGGCCGGCGAGGTTGTTTTTGACGTGCCGGTTGAGCGTCTGGCGATGAAGCCAGGCGGGCATATGAAAGGTCATATGAAAGGGCATAAAGCCAAGAGCGAATAATCCCTGACGCGCGCTGAGGGCGCGGCGGATCGCCCTCAGCGCGGAATATTTTCAATTGGTCCAAACTCTGCCAATGTCGAGTTGTTTTGTTGCGGCAATAGGGTTGGGGCGAGGGCGATGCGAAACTTCTTACTAGCGGTTCTGCTGGCGGCTGGCGCAGGGGCGGCGTTCGCAGCCCTGGTCAATACAGCTGGAATCGCGCATGTCCGCGTTGGGGCCACCATCGCCCTTGCGGCCTGCGTTTATTTCGCCGCGCGGATGGGCGCGCCTGGGATTTTCATCCTGGCGCATCTGTTCGGATTGGCGTTTGCGCTGTTGGGGCTTGCTGCGAACTGGATTGGCTGGCTCGCGGCGTTGAACGGCTATGATTTCGCTGCGGTCGCGGAGCTCGCGAAGCTGGCGCCGCAGGATTGGGCGGCGAAGCTGATGGAGCTGTCCAAGTCTCAGCGGGTGTTGGTGGGCGGCAGCCATATCGAAGACGCCACCTTGCGGGGATTTTGGATCGCGCAGGCGGCATTCGTTGGATTGTCTGGGCTTATGGGCGGGCAGTCCGCCTATGAGCTGCGGCGCGGCCGTCGCCGCGCGGCGCAGGAGCGGCGGCTCGCCTGACGAACGCTGGCTCGGCCAGATTTATGAGTTCGCACCCTAGCTGCGCGCGCCACAGCTTTCGCGCACGGTCAGCATCGATGGGACGTTGATTTCCTCTATCGGCGCGTCCGGCGTTTCAAGCCTGCGTAGCAGCAACTCCGCCGCTTGTTTCCCGATGGCGTCCGAGTTGTTGGACGTCATGGTCAGGCGGGGGCGCATCAGTTCGGCCGCCTCAGTCACCCCGACGCCGACCAGTGCAACTTCGCGCCCGGGCGTGAGGCCGCGATCATACATTTGGCTCAGCGCGCCCGTCGCCACGAGGTCGTTGAATGCGATCAGCGCGTCCGGTCGCGGCTGCTGATCTAGCGCTTCGGCGGTGAGATGAAAGCCGCCGGCGGCGGTGGGCGGACCAGGCATCCAAGCCTCCTCCCGCCATTCAATACCCGTGGCGCTCAGCTGCTCGCGGAAGCCGCGGACGCGATCTTCAGCCACGCTGGTGCCGGGAACGCCGCAGATCATTGTAATCCGTTCGCGCCCCAGCCCTCGCAGATGCGATATGAGTTGGCGCAGAGCTGAAGCGTCATCGAGCATTGCGCGGTCCGCCCGGTAGTCCCGCAGATAGCGGGCGGCGAAAACCAGCGGCGCGCCTGTAGCGACAAAATCATCGAGAACGGCGGCGTCTGCGCCTGCGGGTGGCGACGCGATCAGCCCGTCGGCGCCATAGGCGGTCAGCCGCGAAACGAATTGAGTGAAGCGGGTCGGGTCTTCACGATGGTTGCTGATGAAGACGGCCCACCCTTTCGGAGCCAGCACATCTTCGATGGAGCCCAACACTTCGGCGAAGAACTGGTGCGCAACATTGTGAAAGCTGACGCCGACAATGCCCGTCCGGCCAGTGCGCAACGCCGCTGCGGCGGCGTTTGGCACATAGCCGAACTTCTCAACGGCCTCTCGTACGACGCGCTTTGTTTCTGAGGCGATCATTGGGCTGTCGCGCATCGCGAGCGAGACGGTCGCCGCCGAAAGGCCGAGGCGTTTTGCAATTTCGCGTTGTGTCGGTCGTCGGGCCACTCTTGATGTGCGCTCCCAGCGCTACTTAGCGATACCCCGTCCAATTCGAGATTCGACGGTTTTCATCGCTGCGGAGAAATCATCGTCGCCCCATCCCTGGGCGTCGGCGTCCTCCAAAGTTTCAATCACTGCCGCGAGCGCCGGATAGTTGGCGGCGTTCGGAGCCATGTCGCGCGCGAGACGGGCATCTTTCAACATAAATTTGAGCATGAAGAGCGGCGAAAAGTCGCCCTCTCGCATCCGGGGAGTTCGATTCTCAAAGTAGCGGGAGTAGGCGAAGCCCGTGCCTTTAGTGACAATATCGTAGAAATCTTCAATCTTTACGCCCGTTTCAAGACAAAGCCCGAGGGCCTCCGCCACCGCAACGGCGTGTCCGGCAACGAGAGTTTGGTGCACTAGTTTCATCTTGTTGCCGGCGCCTGTGGGGCCGCAATAGCGGATCATCTGACCGCAGGCCGCAAGCGCGGGTTTCGCACGGTCGAACGTATTTTGGTCGCCGCCAACAACAAAACTGATCGTTCCTTCAGTCGCTTGTTTTACTGAGCCGAGCATAGACGCGTCCAAGTGCGATCCACCCTGGGCTTTCACGCCTTCATACACATCGCGCGTCGCATCCGGTCCGACAGTGGAGCAGTCGATCGTGATCGCGCCTGGGCGCAACGCCGACACGACGCCATCAGGACCGAGATAGACGGTTCGAAGAACGTCATTGTTCGGAAGGCATGAAAAAATAACGTCGGATTCCGCCACCAAACTGCCGATGTCGTCAGCCCTACGGGTTGTGGCCGCCGTGCAGGCGGCGATAGCTACCGCGTCATTTGCGTCAAAACCGATCGTGGCGCCGGGATGCGCCTCCGACAATCGTTTGAGCATTGGGGCGCCCATTGCGCCTAAACCGAGAAAGCCGATCTTCATCTCCACCCTCCTTAGTGAATATGGGAGCCGCCATTTGGGTCGATCTCAACGCCGGTGCAGTAGGCGGAGAGGTCCGACGCAAGAAAGAGGCAGCAGCCGGCGACATCTTCGGCGCGGCCGGGGCGCCCCATGGGAATGGAGGCGACGATGTCTTCCAGCTGAGCCGGGGTGAGCGCGCCGCCAGTGATATCCGTGTCGACAAAACCGGGGCAAATGGCGTTGACGCGGACCTGGTCTGGGGCGAACTCCCGCGCACATGCTTTCGTGTAGCCGAGCATCGCCGCCTTGGCCGCGGAATAATGCGCGCCCCCAAACACGCCGCCGCCGCGTTGGGCGGAGACGGAAGACATATTGATGATCGAGCCCGATTTGCGGTCTCGCATTTGTGGCGCAACGGCCTGGGTCATGTGATGCGCGCCCCGCATACTGACATCCATAACGCGGTCATAGGTGGCGTCGTCGATCTGCAGAACCCGCTGGGGCGAGGTGATCCCGGCATTATTCACCAGGATGTCGATCCCCCCAAAAGCCGCCATCGTCGCTTCAATCGCTTTTTCGCAGTCCTGACGGACGGTGACGTTGCAGGCGAGCCCGATATGGCCCGAGCCGAGCGCGGCGGCTTGGCTTTCGGCCCCGTCATGATCAAGGTCTAGGATGGCGACGCGGGCGCCATGGGCGACGAAGAGTTTGGCGATCGCTTGCCCAAGCCCACGCTTGGATGCTGCGCCGGTGATAACGCAGCGTTTGTCCAGGAGCAGCATGCTCCACCTCCCAGTTTAAGTGCGGTTCTTGCTGTCCGCTTGTGTTCGACCGAGTGTCCGTTCAGAATACTAAATCGATTTAATGGCTGTCGGCAATCGTGATTCGGGCATGCGATCGGCTGATACAAGTGACGGGAGGAGCAAGAAATGGACGCCAAACCGGTAGTCGGCTTCATCGGTGTCGGCCTAATGGGTTGGGGGATGGCGAAAAATGCGGTCGAAAAGGGATTTCCGCTCCGCGTTATCGCCCATCGAAAAAGAGAAGCGGTTGAGGATCTCGTCCGCCGAGGCGCACAGGAATTGGGGTCGGCCGAGGAGCTGGCGGAGGCCTGCGACATCGTTGTGCTGTGCGTCACCGGCTCGCCGCAGGTGGAGGACAATGTGCGCCGCATGATGGCGCGCGCAAAGCCCGGATTCATTGTGATCGACACATCGACCGCTGAGCCGTCCTCCACAGTGCGCTTGGCGGAGGAAATGTCTGCGAAGCAGATGCAGCTGATCGACGCGCCCCTGTCTCGGACGCCGTCGCATGCTTGGGACGGTGAGCTGACGACCTATGTCGGCGGTCCGGCGGCGGTGGTGGAGCAACTACGTCCGCTCTTCGAGACTTGGGCCTCGGTGGTGATTCCGACCGAGGGCGCGGTCGGCTCGGCGCATACCATTAAACTCGCGAACAACCTGATCTCGATCGGCTATGCGGCGATCTGGTCCGAAGCTTACGGGATGGTGGAGCGCGCCGGATTAAAAGCGAGTGTGTTCCACGAGGTTGTAACCAACTCCGGCATGAATTGCGGTAATTTCCAGAACTACTCGAAA
The DNA here is from genome assembly GCA_022760355.1 of Neomegalonema sp. Lineage (GTDB taxonomy): Bacteria > Pseudomonadota > Alphaproteobacteria > Rhodobacterales > Rhodobacteraceae > JALEGB01. The sequence continues at coordinate 19,702 of JALEGB010000073.1, read as the reverse complement.
TACGTGCTTGAGAATGACAACTCCGCTCACAAATTTGCGCTGTCGAATTGCTATAAGGATATCACTTACTACACGCGTCTTGCTGCGGCTCATGATGGCCCAACAACGGTGTCCAGCGGCGTTCTGGAAACATTGCGGCTGGGAGTGAACCTTGGGCACGGTGATCGTTACTTGCCAGAAATGATTGAAATCTATCGGGATATCGGAGGCTCAAAACAGAAACGCCCGCCCCGCTGAGTGCAGCGGCGCGAGCGTTAAGAGCGGGCGCTAGACGTCGCCTCCGATCTGAAAAACAGCGGAGGCGGTCGTCCTAAAGCGCCTCAAACGCTTTGGTGAAGCCGGTCAGCGAAATCGGCGTAACGACAACGCGTTTGACGATCTTGCCCTTATCGGCAATCTCGATAACGGTCAGGAAGTCAGCCTTCTTGCCGTTCTTGAGCTCATCAACCAGGTCCGCGGTGAGCGGCGGGCGGCTCAAGCAACCAACTTGCGAGCAAACGACGTATGGCGCCGAGCGCGCTGGGCCGTCATCAATTTTGAGGCCAAGGCCCTCTGGGATCTGAACCTTGAGCGGCGTCAGGATATGCGCGACGCCTAGGATCACTGCGCCTTTTTTAGTTTTGCGCGCAGATTTCAATTTGCGAATGGTGACGTCCAAAACCGGGCGCTTGTTTGCGTCCTTGAAGGTTTGGGCCATGACGCATTTGTCAGAAACACACCGAATTTCCCAGTCTCCGTGCTTCTCTCGCACTTTGACTGCGACTTTCCCTGGGGCTTCCTTCTTGTCCTGAGCGGCGGCGACGCCGGCGGCAAGTGGCAGCGCCAATGCGGCGGCCATAAGCGCGCGAAGGGATCTGTTGAGCATCATAGTTGATCCTAGCAATAGAGGAGCCGTCAGAGTAGGGCGGGCGCCGCGCAAAAGGCGCCGCCCGCGTTGCCTAGCGGCGATGACTTATTTCATCGAGTCGAATGCTGCGGTGAAGCCCGACAGCGAAACCGAAACGGTGATCGGCGTCTTTGGGTTCGCGTAGACGGTCATGATGACTTTGCCGCCGCTTTTCAGCTCGTCGACCAAGCCCTTCTGAATGAGGGGCAGCGCCGCGCAGCCTTCTGGCAGGCAACGCTCGAACGGAATGCGGCGCTTTTTCCCGCCGTCGATTGCGAACGTTACGCCCTGAGGCAGGAAGACGCCCAGTTTGGTGCGGAACTCAGCGGCCGCGACGAAGGTGTTTTTGCCTTCGGTGACTGGCTTGGCGAGCTTTTTCAGCGCCAAGCTCATAACAGGCTTGCCCTTCGCGTCCGACGCGATTTGGGCCATGTAGCAAGCTTTACCCTTGCAACGCACTTCCCATGCGCCGTGGGTTTTCGACTCTTGCGCAGACGCCGGGGCGGCAAAAGCCACGAGGGCCAGAGCGGCGGCGCGAGCGAACGATTTAAGAGATTTAAGCACGGAATCGCCTCTTCGTTTTAGGCCGTCAAGGTCGCGGAGGGCATAGCGAGGCGTGGGTGAAAAGGCAAAGGGACATTAGCGAAACCCGCGAGAGAGAGCCGTCTTTCCCACATAGGATCAAAAAAAGCGCCGAAATTGCCGCGCATACATTCCATCAAGGTCCATGCAGCGGTGCGCCGAAATGCTAACATGGTGTAGGCTGGCCTTAAATAAGGCGTTATTGGGGCATTTCCCTGTGCGCCGCAGCAAGGCGCATCGCGTCTTTGCGCGGTTGGTCGGCCGACGGCGCCGACTCATAGAGCGCTTCGAGCCGCATTGCGCGTTCGGCCAGGGCGTCAACATCAAGCCCGAGCGAGTCCGTTGGGCGACGATACATCCGGTCCAGCGGCCCTGGCGCGACATCTCTTAGAGCTTGGGCGGCGCGCGCGGCGTCACCCGAACGCCGCGCGTTCGCCCATGCCCAAATCCGTGCGAGCCGCGCCGCGCTCCGCGCCGTCGCCGCCCGGCGCTCCGGGGCCCGCAAGCTCTGCGGGCCGAAAATCGTCGCGCGGTCCATCAGGGCCAGCGCTTCGGTTTGCAGCAACGATAGCTGGAAAGCGTGCGGTCGGCTGATGCTATCGGCGTTGTTCTGCATTTATTGAGGCTCCCCGCCCGCGGTTGCTTTGAGTGCTGGTCCCAGCAATGTTTCGGCCGGATCTGGTCGCAAATTGTGGGCCGTAGAGCTGAAAAAAAGGTCGACGGACGACGTTTCACCGGAGATGCGAACCTGCCCTGGGGGAATGCCCTAAATAATGGTCAGAGAAAAATGGGTTGTTCAGAGTTTGTAAGGAAATATAAACAACGTTAATAGGTTCATCTTAACCAAAAAAAAGGCCGCTTTCGCGGCCGTAGGTAAGGGAGGCTCAATGAAGGGAGAAGTTCCCGTGCCTTCGTTTTTAGTGTTTCTTCCTGAAAACAGGATTAACAACCATGGCCTCTTTGCGGCAAATTCACGTGATGGGCGGCATAAGAAAGATGATGCACGTCGCCAGGCGCTGGGTTTCGGCGCGTTGAGGGCGCATATTGAGGGTGAGTGAAGCCATGGCGCAAAATACAATCGGGCGGATCTCGGCGCCGGGAGATCGGCCCGGTCGAATTTTTTTAGGCGGCGGCGGAGAAAACTATCGCGAGCCTCAGGAGCTATTGTTGAAATACGCCAATCGGCACGGGCTTATCGCCGGCGCCACAGGCACCGGCAAGACCGTCACGCTGCAGATTATGGCGGAAGCCTTTTCACGCGCTGGAACCCCTGTTTTTCTCGCTGACGTAAAGGGGGATCTGAGCGGCCTCGCGAAAGCCGGGTCTGAGGATCGGCCGTTGCATCCGAAGCTTGTGAAGCGGGCGGACCAAATTGGCCTAACCCAGTTCGAGTATGAGGCGGCGCCTGTCGAATTTTGGGATCTTTTTGGCGAGCAGGGCTGTCGTATGCGCGCATCCGTGTCGGCCATCGGGCCGCTGGCGCTGTCGCAACTGCTCGATCTCAACGAGGTTCAGGAAGGGGTGCTGAATGTCGTGTTCCGCGCCGCGAAGGACGCCGATTTGCCGTTGGTGGATCTGAAGGATCTGCGCGCCATGCTGCAGGAGGTCGCGCGCAATGCACGGTCCTATGCGACCAGCTATGGCAATGTCAGCGCCGCCTCCGTCGGCGCGATCCAGCGCCGGCTATTGGTGCTGGAAAACCAAGGGGCCGACCTCTTCTTCGGCGAACCAGGACTCGAGCTTGGCCACATTATGCGGGCGGATGAGCGCGGTCGGGGCGTCGTCAATATCTTAGCGGCGGACAAGCTGATGCGCTCGCCGCGGCTCTATGCGACGTTTCTGTTCTGGCTGTTGACGCAGCTGTTCGAGCAGCTGCCTGAGGTGGGCGACCCGGAGAAGCCCGTATTGGCGTTCTTTTTCGATGAAGCGCATCTGTTGTTTGACGATGCGCCGAAGCCGCTGATTGATCAGATTGAACAGGTTGCGCGTTTGATCCGCTCCAAGGGGGTTGGGGTGTATTTCGTAACCCAAAATCCGGCTGACGTGCCCGATGACGTGTTGGGGCAGCTCGGCAATCGGGTGCAGCATGCGTTGCGCGCCTTCACGCCGAAGGATCGCAAGGCGCTGCGTGCGGCGTCGGAGACCTTCCGGCCCAATCCCAGCTTTAAAACCGATGAAGCGATTACGGCGCTTGGGGTTGGCGAAGCGCTGGTGTCGGTGCTTGAGGCGCGGGGCGTTCCGTCGATCGTCGAGAAAACGCTTATACGCCCGCCCGCCTCGCAGATCGGCCCCCTGACTGCGGCGGAGCGGGAAAAGATTTTGGCCGCCTCCCCGATGAAGCCGATCTACGAGAAGACGGTCGACCGTCACAGCGCGTTTGAGGTGTTGAGCGTCGAAGCTGAGGCGGCTGCGAAAGCGGCGGCCGATGAGCTGGAGCGGACTGAGAAGGCGAAAGCCGTCGAAAAACGTGACCGAAGCTACGCGCGCGGCAGTCGGATCAGCGGGCGCAAGGCCAAGTCCCGCCGGCAAACAACGTCTGAGACATTCTTCAAATCCGTCGCCCGCCGGATCGGCTCCAAGTTGGGCGATCGGATTATGCGCGGTATTTTTGGCCGCTGACGAAACGCCGCTGACGAAGTAGAGAGCTGCTCCTGATGAGCCGCTCTCTACTTCTTTTCCAGGACGTCGATTGAGATCGACGCGCCGCCATCCGGTGTGGCGGCGCGCGGCGTCGGATCAAGGCGGACCGACTCCACGCGAAGACCTGAACAGCGTAAAGCCAACGCTGCGGCCTCGGCGCGCACCAATGCGATCTCCCGAAGACGCTTCGCGGCGCTTGCGCTCAACCCTGGCGTTGGGCCGCTTCGAGCTACGATTTGAAGTGGGGTCGCCGAAATAGGCGAACTTGGCTCCACCGAAGCGATGAAGGCCGCGAGCCTGCTGACAAAGGCCTCCATGGCCGCAGCACGGGAAACGGGCGCCGCGAAGGAGGTGAGGCGGGGCGCTGAAACTGCGGCGGGCGGTTCAACTTGCAGCGCCGGAAGGCGCGGCGGCGCTGCGATACGTTCCCGGGCGTCCGTAAGCCCGAGCGCCGTCAGGTTGCAGGTTGACGGGTCGCACGCCGCGACGGGCGCAAGTCCTGAATCGTAAATTGCGCGTTGTCCGGCCGGGCTGCTCAGAAATTCAAAAAGGACGATGGCTGAGCCGTGGCTCGTCTCCTCAGGCAAGACGGCGTAAATTGGCCAAACCAGCGGGTAGGAGGCGCTGCGGATTGTGTCGAGCGATGGGGTGACGCCAGCGCCGCGGGCGCCGATCTCCAGCGCTTTGGACTCGCCCAAAGCGGACCAGAGGGTGAGCGCCAGCGCGCCTTTGACGGATTTAACCGCGGCGGCCCGACCAAGTGCGCCGCTGATCCGGCGCGACTTTTTCGGCCGGGCCCGATGTGCGCCTGAGAACTCGAGCAGTCTTTTCAGCGAGGGAGCGCCATCCACAGGCAGCAGAAATGTTGCGTCGCCGACTTTGCGAGGGTCAACCATTGACCAATCGCGGAACTTGCCGCTGAGAAAGCCGCCGAGCTCCAGGGCGCTCAGCGGTCCCTGTATCGCATCCGGATGCGCGATAATCGCCAGGGCGTCGAAGCCGATCAAACGCGCGCGTCCCGCCTCAAACGCGCCCGCCGGGGGCGCGCCGCCAATGATCGCGATGTCAGCTTGTTTGTCGGTGAAAGGTGTTTGTCCGTCTTTTAGACGCAACCCGACAACGCGGGCGGGTAAGGTCAGTCGTCCCGCGGACGGCGCAATACTAAACGCGACGGGATCAGTGCGCGGCGCCAGGCGCGGCAGGCTGGAGGACGGCGCGCTTAGAAATACGCCCGACGTCCATTGGACCAGTTTTTCCGCGGTGTCCGGCCCGATATGCACGATGAGCGAATTCGGATCGGCGCGTCTCAACTTGCCGAGCTTGGCGACAGAGTCGACGCCCCCAAGCCGTGCGCAGCTGATCCGCCCCTCCTGGCCAAGCGGCGGTCCAAGGATTCCCATCCGATATTCTTCATAGAGGGGCCCTTTGCCGAGTTCTCGCGTTACCTCTGGCGTCGCCGGGGCGTCAGCGATGGTCAGAGCGCGACGGTCTGCGGCGTCCGCTTGGGCCAGCTTCGCTTTCGCCGGCGTGGTTGGCGAGGCGACGGCTGCGACGGCGCCGGGCGTCTCCGCTTTTTTAGCGTCTTTGGCGACAATGCGATCTTCCAGCGGCGAGGCTTCGCCTGAAGGCGGGGCGTCCGCCGCCACGGCTTTTTCGGTTGCGGGGGGCGTGGCCCCGCTTTTTCGGTCGGGCTCCGTCACCGAAGGCGTTGGCGCCTTGTCCATTTTGGGGATGGCTGGCGCCGCCGGAGCGATTTTCTCCGCATCGCCGGAGGTTGCTGGCGCTGCTGATGCGGCTGGGGCGGGCGACGGATCGGCGGCCGGAGATTCGAGAGCCGGGCTTTTGCCGTCGAGCGCCGTATGTGGGGCCGCGCCTGGCGTTGCGGGCGACTTGGAGACCTCCTCGGCCGGCGCCCTATCCGCATCAGGCGCTGCGCTTTCCGCCGGCGCCGTTGGGGAACCCCCGATCTTTGGCACGGGTGGACGCGCAGGGCCAGCGTCCGGCGTTGGCGCGGCGCCCGGCTTGGAGGGGCGACCGACTTTCGGGGCCAGCTGCGATGTTTTTTCGCCCGGCGCGGCGGCGACAGGCGCTTTTTTTCGTTCCGCAGGCGCAAGGGCGACGCGGGTCGCGCGCGCAACGCTTGCGGCCTCGTCCGCCGTGGTCGCGCGTGGTTCCGGCGCACGCGCCGCAACGCTCAGCTGCGGGGTCGCCATTTTTGGAACGCGCACAGCGGGCGCTGCGGGTTTGCTCGGGCTGCGGGTGCTGGATGTTTCGCGTTTTGGCGAACTCATCGCGTCGTTCGGCGCGGTTTTGGGCGCCGGCGCGACAGTTTGAATCTTAAACTCATCCGGTCGCCGATCCGTGGCGGGCGAATCCGTCGGAATAACGAGCGCGGTTGGCGGGCGACGCTCGGCGGTTTTCGCCGCTGCGGCGGCGGTCTCGGTTTTGGGCGGCGCCCCGGCGTCGTCCGTCACAGCGGCGGCCTTGTCCGCAAGGGCGGCCGGTTCACTTGAGCGCTCTGCGGGCGCGGGCGCCGATGCAGGGGCGTCCTCCAGCGGCGGGGGCGTTTTTTTGTCTGACGGGACCGCTACCGCCGCCGCCATTTTCGACGCTGTTGGCGCCTCAGCCGCAGGAGCTGCGGGGCTTGGGCCATCGGTGGGCGGCTCTTTTGACGCGGGGAGGGCGGGGGCGGCGGTTTCCTGAACGCGCACCGGGCCCGAGCCGCTTTCGATCAAAAAGCCCGTCTTATCATAGTCGGCAAGTCGACCTTCAAACCGCCGACCATTGCTCATCACCGACACCGAGGCGAGGCGGGCGCGGTCGATTACAAAGAACCCGCCTTCGGCGCCGGCGACAACGATATATCGCGCGCCAAACGCCGCGACTTTGCCATTGACGGTCGCGCCATCGGCGAGCGTGAAAGACGCGGAGGCGGCGGCGGCGGGGCTCATGACCAACAGAGCTGCGGCAATCGCCGCGCGGCAACCGTGCGCGGCCGCGCGGCCAAGGTCTGCGAGACACAGGCGGTCGAGCCGCAGGATCGCCTCGCTGCGCGCCTGCCGACAGTCCCGACTGCGGGCGTTCTCCTGCGCGCCTGCGCCGCGAGAGGGCAGTGAGGCGCACCGGGCGCTTAGCGGTTTCATCATCTCACGCGCTCCCAATTCCAACTGAGGGCGTCGACGATAAAAGTGCAGCGTCGCCCCTCAGAACCCTTAAGCCGCGCCGCGGTGAACTCCGCGAGCGCGCGCCTTCGCCGCCGGGGCAAACCAGGATCCGGCCCTCCTGCGCGCTCCAGCGGCAATGTCGCCCTGAGGCGGCAATCTCGCCAGACGCCCTTATACCGCCTTTGTCCAGACCGTTTTACAGTATCACAGCCCTTTGGAAGTGATGAAGTAGGTCGCGACGGCCGGAATAGGCTGGCCAATGACATCAACGCGATAGTGGAGGTCCTGGCTGGTCGCCGTGTCAAGCGCCCGCGAGATTTTCTCAAGGATCGCGCGCAGCTTGGGCTCAGCTTTGAGGGCGTCGGCGCGCACCACCGGCACAATATAATGTTCTGTGAACACTTTCTCAGTGTCCTCAAGCACCTCAAGATCATAAGCGGGGATCTTGCCGTCAGTGGCGTAGACAATCGCGACCTCCGCCCGCCGCTCACGCAAGGCCTCAGAGGTTTCGGCGACGTTCATGACTTTGATCTGGCTTTTGGGAAACTTGAAGCTGTAGCTGCTTTGAGCGCGCAGAAGGCAGTCTTCGCGTTTATGGCATTCCTGATCCGACGCCAACCGCAGCTTGACGCCGTTGCGCAGCGCTTCAGCCAAGTCTTTCATGGAGTGAATGCAGGCCTCAGCCGCAAAATCGAGGTTCACCGCAAAGGCGAACGTGTTGTTGACGTTGCTGCGGGCCAGCCAGACAAGGCCGTTTTTGGCGTCGGCTTCGCGCAAATATTTCATCACGTCGTCGGTCGTTTTGTACGCCGACTGCTTATGGTGAACCGCATAGCCGGTCCACGTATAGTCCCAGGTAATGTCGAGACGGCCGGTGAGCTGAGCCTTCCGGATCTGCTCCGTTGAATAACCGACCCGCACCCGTGACTTGATCCCTTCGCGAGCGAGCAATTGGCGTGTCACTTCGGCCAGAACATATTGCTCTGTATAGGCTTTTCCGCCGATCAGGAACGTCTTGGCTGCGGCGCCGCCGGCCTCAAATGCGGCTGGCGCCGCGAAGAGGGACGCCACCGCCAGCGATGACGCGATTGCACGGCGGGTCATGCTCAGCAGCGCTGCGCGGATTTTGAAAGCTCTCGACATCAAATTTCCCCTGGACCCTACGTCTGCGGCCTTCGTCGGCTTCATGGCGCGCGGCGCGGCGCTTTTTTCAAACTTCAAATCACGCGATTCTTGCCCAACCACGCTTGGCGTCAACCCGCAATTCAGCAGGTCGACAAAGGCGAAACTACTCGGATGCGGCGGACACCGTGCGTTTAAATGCGTCGAACAACAGGGCTCGCTCCGCATCTGATCGCGGCGACAGGCCGAATTCTTTCAGCCGCGCCTCAAACATGGCGTTGAGCTCGTCTTCGGTCAGGCCCGGTTTGGATGTTTTCGCCTTCGGGGCCGGAGCGCCTGCGCTTAGCTTTTTGATCTCGTCAACAAGCTTCTTCGCTGGGCTGAACCGTTCCCATCCGACAACATCCGTCGAGAAGGCTGACGTCGCCCATTTGGCGTGGCGCGCCGGCCGTCGAAGATAGGCGATGCGTCGGAACATCGCGTCGGTGAAGATTTTATTCTTCGCGAAGCGCGGCGAGTCGTCGGGCCAGTTGTAGACAGCGAGCACACTCGGCACGGAGATGGTTGACACGGGGGGGCCGTCCGCCGGCACCAGCGTCGGGTAATCATCATGCGTCAGTGTCGCAGTGCTGTAGACGCTGTCCTTCAGGGCTGGGATCGGGAGCAACCGCAAGCCGGTTACGGAGTCGAGCTGCTTAAGGATGGGCATAGGCTTGCCGCCGGTGATGAACATCGCGTCCAGCGAGCCGTCCACGACCCGCTCAAGCGCAAGCTTGTGGTCGAATTTTGATGCGACGACTTTCACGCCAGCGGCCTCAAGGATGCGGGTCGCCTCCAGCGCCAATGTTCCCGTTGCGCCGACATTCACCAGCTTGCCTTCCAAGTCTTTGATTGACTTGATTTTATCGCTGGCGATCAGATGCACTTCCTGCTCGAACAGGGGGGCGACATACCTGACCCGATCTTTCAGGTCAGTTACGTAAGAGTTGGCTTTGGCGACGTGATCCAGAATATCGGCCCGCACGATCGCCATATCGACGCCGCGGAGGAACAGCAGATCATAGACGTTGTTCGCATCCCCGCGGCCGACGATTGGAACCACCCGCAGCCCGTCAACGCAGTGCAGAACAACTGCGAGGTCTTGCGCGATATCGAGGCTGGTCTCGCCCGGGGCGCCGGCGACGATTGTGATCGTCTTGTCGTTCGCTTCACGCACGAGCTGCGCGTAGCTTTTTTTCACCGTCTGGGCTGGCGCAACGCTTGAGCTTAGAGCGCCGACCGCTGCGAGCATTGCGGCGGAAAAGGTCGCCGCAACTCGCCAAAAACGCTGAAAACCTAGCCGCCGCGAATCTGACTTCGGGCTAGATCGGAACGCTCTTCCCATGCGACTCCCCGCCATATCCTAACGCGCGTCCTTACGCCGGGCATGGCTAACAGCTCCGTCTTGGAGGCGCAAGCGACTGCTCGGAAAGGGCTGCGCGCCGCTGCGAGAGCGCGGCGCGGCCCCCTCAGCTCAACGCGATGTCGGGCGCGTCTTCGGCCTTCATGCCGACAACGTGATAGCCGCAATCGACATGGTGGGTTTCGCCCGTTACGCCGCTGGACAGGTCGCTCAACAGATACAGACCGGCGCCGCCGACGTCGCTTTGGGTGACGTTGCGTTTCATCGGCGAGTTCAGCTCATTCCACTTCAAGATATAGCGGAAGTCGCCAATGCCCGCCGCCGCCAGGGTCCGCATCGGGCCGGCGCTGAGCGAGTTGACCCGGATGCCATTGCGGCCGAGATCCACAGCGAGATAACGTACGCTGGCTTCCAACGCCGCCTTTGCAACCCCCATCACGTTGTAGTGAGGCATGACCCGCTCAGCGCCGTAATAGGTCAATGTCAACAGGCTGCCGCCCTGTTTCATCAACGGCTCCGCGCGCTTTGCGACCGCAGTGAAGGAGTAACAGCTGACATTCATCGTCAGTTGGAAGTTGTCCGGGCTCGTGTCGACATATCGGCCGCGCAACTCGTCCTTGTCGGAGAAGGCGATTGCATGCAGCACGAAGTCGAGATGGCCCCATTTCTGTTCGATCTCGCCGAAGGTTTGCTCAAGGCTCTCTTCGTTCGTCACGTCGCATGGGAGGATCATGTTCGAACCGACGGATTGGGCCAGCGGCTCTACGCGACGCAGCAGCGCGTCGCCCTGATAGCTAAAGGCGAGTTCCGCGCCGGCGTCGGCGCAATTTTTGGCGATCGCCCAGGCGATGGACTTATCATTCGCCACGCCCATGATCAGGCCGCGCTTGCCGGCCAGCAGGCCGCTGACGCCGCTGGAAGCTTGCTCGTTTGCGCCCGTCATGTAGATGCTCCTCGATCACTGGCCGCGCTTCGCAGGCCGCCTCCGCTCATAGTTTGAGAGCTCGGGCTGACGGTGGCGAAGGCGTTTTCGCTTCAGCTGGATCGCCGCCCGGCGGCGACGCCGAGGGCTGTATGGCGCTGGCACATGGCACGCTGTCGCCTGCGGGTCAACGCGACAGCGGCTGTTTGCGGGCGGATTTGGCCGTTAGGCGGCTCAAACTATCGGTGTTGCGCTTCTTTCGGCGCCAGGAACGCGCATTGGATCGTAGTCGACGGCGATCACCTCCGCGTAGGGCGCGCGCGTTTTGAGCGTTTCATAGTAGCGCGACAGCATCGGCGTTTCGGGGCGGCCGATCTCCAGCGTCATGTAGCGATGCAAAAGCGCCGCGAACGGGAAGTCGGCCAGCGTGAGAGCCGGCCCGGCTAAGAAGCCCCCGGATTGGCCCAGCGCGGCGTCGATGGTTTGAGCCAGGCGGCCCGCCGTTTCAGCGGCGGTCTTGAGCGCGTCCAGTTTGCGCTCCGGCGCTGGGGCGCGGACAATGCCGACGAACAGCGTCGCGATGGCTGGATACCAATTCGCTTGGGCCCATTCGGCCCAGCGATCGATTGTCGCGCGCGCCGCGAGCTGCTGCGGCCAGAGCTGGGTCGCCGCGGCGAAGCCGGCGCGCCCGCCCGCCTCGGCCAAATGCCGCATCACGGCCGCGCTCTCCCACACCACAATCGGCGGTCCAAAGCGACGATCAACCAAAACGGGAATTTGGCCATGTGGCGATAGCGCTGTGAATTCCGCGCTGTCCAGCCCGCCAAAGGGGCCGCCAACATCAATGCGCTCATATTCGACGCCGATCTCCGCCATCAGCCACATTGGCTTTTGCACATTGACGGATGTCGCCCGCCCCCACAGCGTCAGCGCCGCAGGTGTCGTCTCGCCTGTCTTCGCGGTCATTAAGTCGTCTCCACGATCTCATATAGATGCGGCCGCCATTCCACGCCGGGAATTGGCGGGGGGCCGCTGGACCAGAGCTTTGCGATCGCGTCGCGGTAGGCGCTGTCTCCCCGCCATTCGGCGATGTTGACATATCGGTATCCTTCGCGGGCGTCCAAGCTGCGGTGCAGCCGCGCCGAAACGAAACCAGGCTGCGCCGTTATGACCATGCGCGCCATGCGCCACCAGCCCAGGAACGCGTCCTCCATCGCGGCCGGCACAATGAAGGTGCTGATCATCACGATCACGTCGCTATGAGGGCCCTCTCGGTCACGCCCAGCGCTTTTGCCTTCGCGCTCCGGGCCTTTGGGTCCCATTGGGCCGCCAAACATCCACATTCGAGCCTCCAATCCGCCTGATTGCCGCGCGCCGGGGCGCGTGCGGCCGTTTTCTTGCATACGCGTTTCTGACCAAAGCGCGCGCTCTGCGAGTCCTGCCGCTGCGGCCCGAAAGCTGATCACGAGAATCAGGATCTGGGCGCGCACAGGACGCGCGCGGAGCACGTTAGCGCAGTTTTGCGTCGGCGTCCGCTTTCTGGCGCGGCGCGCGGCGCAGGGCGGCGTGAACAAAAGGGTAGGGGATGCGGCCGGGGACATTCTTAATCGACGATGCGACGCAGAATATTCGTTGCGCTGTTCAGAAAAAGTTGCTTGGCGGCACAAAGGCGGAGATAGAACGTGATGTCTGATTCCCCGCGGCGATCCGGGCGTCGCGCGCCTCAATCTCCTCGTTCGGAGTGGAGCGGAGCTGACGATTGGGCGCAGTTTGACGATCGGCCCGCGCGTGGACGGGGGCGGATGGCGGCCCCGCATGAGCGGTTGGCTCGCCGGCAGGCCCAACAGGCGGACTCGCCGGTAGAGGAGCCGGCGGGGGACAGCTATTGGGGGCGTCGAAGCGGCGCTTTCGAGGGTCGGCGTGCGGGGAGCGTTGATCCATACGCCGCTATCGGCGCGCGGCGCTCGGGGGCGGATCGGCGCGCCGGAGAGCGCGTGTCGGATGGTGATGACGGCGGGAGGTATGCGAAGATGAGCCGGACCGAATATAAAACGGTCGCGATGCCGCACATGGTGCGCACTCGTCGGAAACGGGGCCAGAGCCGCGGCGAGATGATCGCGGAAACGCTGTCGCGGGTGATTAACGAACAAAGCCAAGCGGGATGGCGCTATGTCGGTGCGGACCATTTTCGCACGATGGAGCGTCTGTCAATTTTTCGCGGCGCCGAAGAGGTTGTTTATACGGTGCTCGTGTTTGAGCGCCCTCTGGGCGAGTGGCGGGAAGATGCGGCGCTGGATCATGGGCGGGAGCCGGAGCCGCGCGCGCATGAGCCGGCGCCCCGAATGCGGGAGCCTGAGCCGCGGAACCGCGAGGCTGCGGCGCGCACGCGCGAGCCTGAGCCGCGTATGCGGGAGCCTGAGCCCAGAATGCGGGAGCCCGAGCCGCGGATGCGCAGCGCGGAGCCGCGCGTGAGAGAGCCCGATCCGCGGGGGCGGGAGCCGCGCGGACGGGAGTTCGATCCGCGGGGGCGGGAGCCGGAGCCGCGAGATCGGGACCAGGATCCGCGCCTGCGGGATCGTGAGCTGCGCGGGCGAGAAGCTGAGCCGCGCCCACGCGCCGGCGGCCGCCGCGATCAGGCGGAACCGGACGGGCCGCAACGCCGCCGTCCGGGGGACTATGTGCGTCGCCGCCCTGGCGGGGAGGATCGCTAACATCTGCGCCTAGGGCGCGCCGTCCAGCTACTGCGCGGCCGCCTCTTCCGGCGTCTCAAGGCGAAGAGACAGCGCGTGAACTTGCTCCGCCATCTCCTCCGCCAGGCAATGATGCACCGCGCGTTGCCGGTTGAGCCGATTAAGCCCGGCGAACTTTTCCGACACCAGATGAAGAACGAAGTGGGTTTCGCCGCCCTCGCGCCATCCCCCATGGCCGCGATGACGTTCACTTTCGTCGATCAGCTCCAGAGCCGTAGGTTCGAACGCAGCGGCTAGCTTGGCCTTCATTGCGGTAGCCACGGGGCCATGTTTCATATAGTGTTCTCCTTCGTTTTTGCGCCGGAGGGCGCGCGCCATATTCGCCTTGCTCGAGGCTTGAGCGGTCGACGTGAGGCTGTAAGCTGCGGGGTATCGGTTCCGCGGCGATATCGGCGTGTGAGGCGCACATGTTGCAGGCAACTGGGTGGTGGTCCATGGACAAGCGTTCGCCTCTCTTCACGGACATTAGCGTAAGCGCCGACAAGCGTCGTCGTTCGAAAGATCGCGGCATGTCCGGCGCCGTGAGCAGCGGTCCCCGCGGATGCGAGTGGCCGGGCTGCGAGGAAAAAGCGGCCTATCGGGCGCCGAAATCACCCGAAAATCTGAACGAGTTTCGCTGGTTCTGTCTGGAGCATGTGCGCCTCTATAACAGCCGTTGGAACTACTACAAAAATATGAGTGAGGAGGAGATCGTCGAGAGCCAACGGACCGACAAGATGTGGGGCCGGAAAACTTGGCGTCTCGGCCGCCCCGGCGCGTCGGAAGGCGGGGAGCCGCACGCCGATGGTCAGGCCTGGCGCCGCTTTGGCTTCGAAGATCCGCATGACGTGCTCGGCGATAAGGCGACGCTGAACCCTGGCGACCGCAGCGCCGAAGTGCGCGCCCGTCTGCTGCCGAAGGCGACCCTCAAAGCATTGAAAACTATGAGCCTCGAGGTGACTGCGACGCGCCAGGAAATCCGGCTGCGTTACAAAGAACTGGTGAAGCGTTTCCACCCGGATCAGAATGGCGGCGACCGTTCTGAGGAGCATCGCCTGCGCGAAGTGCTGGCGGCCTGGGAAATTCTAAAGAACGACTCATCTTTTTCAGAATAAACAATCAAGCGCCGCGCGCACTTTTCAGCGCCGCCTTGCGTCGATACAGAGGCGCGAGCGGCGCGCCGTGGGGGCGCGCATTCGGCGCAAAGTGAAAGGTAATGAAATGGCTGATGGGGATGCGCGTTTTGCGCTGGCGCCGGATGTTGAGATTGACGTGCGCGAAACCTTCGGCGTCGACTTCGATATGAAAGTTCGCGGTTTTTCGGAGCCGCAGCCAAACACGCCGGAGATCGATGAAAGTTATCGGTTCGATCCGGACACGACGCGGGCCATTTTGGCCGGTTTTGGTTTCAACCGCCGGGTGATGATCCAGGGCTACCACGGCACCGGCAAATCCACCCATATTGAGCAGGTGGCGGCGCGGCTGAACTGGTCCTGCGTTCGGGTTAACTTGGACAGCCACATCAGCCGGATCGACCTGATCGGCAAGGACGCGATCATTCTCGAGGATGGCGCGCAGGTCACAAAGTTCCAGGAAGGCGTGCTGCCTTGGGCGCTGCGCAATCCGGTTGCGTTGGTGTTCGACGAGTATGACGCGGGCCGCCCGGACGTGATGTTCGTGATCCAGCGCGTGCTGGAGCGGGACGGCAAGCTGACGCTGCTGGATCAGAACGAAGTCATCGCCCCAAACCCTTATTTCCGGCTGTTCGCCACGTCGAACACCGTCGGCTTGGGCGATACGACCGGTCTCTATCACGGGACCCAGCAGATCAACCAGGGCCAGATGGACCGCTGGTCAATGGTGACCACGCTGAACTATCTGGAGCCGGAGGCTGAGGCCGAGATCGTGCTGGCGAAAGATCCGAACTACGACACGCCGGAAGGGCGGGACCTGATCGAGCGGATGGTGCGGCTGGCCGGCGCGACGCGGGCGGCGTTCAAGAACGGCGACATCTCCACCGTGATGAGCCCGCGGACCGTGATCGCCTGGGCGGAGAACGCCGAGATCTTCGGCGGCGATCTGGCCTACGCGTTCCGGGTGACCTTCCTCAACAAATGCGATGAGTTGGAGCGGGAGACCGTGGCGGAGCTCTACCAGCGCCATATCGGCGGCGAATTGCCTGAAAGCGCTGTGAAGCAGGCGCAGAAGAGCGCGTAAGCGGCCGGGCTGCCGGCCATGACGCAGCGCATGCGGCGGCGCGACGGAGGGCGATCCCATCCGGGATCGCTGCTGCTTTGGTAAGCCTTTTGCTCAGCCTCGCGCGCGTCGACCAAGCTGATGCCGGTTGGCGGAAACAGCGCGCGACAAATCAGAGAGCTAGAGCGCGCGTCGATCCAACCTGTTCGGCGACAGCTCCTGCCGCCGCCGGCCGATCCCCTATTTCTTCTTCACAAATTTGGTCAGGATCACAATCCGCTGCCCCTCGACGCGGCCTTCGATATGTTCGGGATTGTCCAGAACCAGCGAGATCCCGCGCACCGCCGTGCCGCGTTTGGCGGTGAAGCCGGCGCCTTTGACCGGCAAATCCTTGATCAGCACCACCGTGTCCCCCTGCGCCAGCGGCGCGCCGTTGCTGTCCTTATGCGCAGTTTCGCCAGCGTCGCCGCCGGTGGTCTCGGCCTCCACCCAGGCGCGCGTCTCATCTTCCAGCCAGATCTGATCGGAAAGCTCCCGCGCCCAATCCTGATCCGCCAGGCGTTTGAGAAGTCTCACCGATAGGACCTGAACTGCGTGAACGTCGGACCAAACGGCTGAGCTCAGGCAGCGCCAATGCGGCGGGTCCAGCTCGCCGCTGATCTGCTCGGCGCAGGTCTCGCAGATCTCACATCCAGCGCCCTCCGGCCCGCCGGAAACTTCGAAAAAGCGCAGAGGGCCGTCGGCGCCGCAGAGTGAGCAAGTCATAGTCAGTCGATCCCTCATGAACGATGGCGCGGTGTTTAGGCTGGGTTCGGGCGGGGATAGCAGGTTGGTCCGATCGGCGATATGACTCAGAGGCGGTCGGACAGAAGGAGCCGGAAATGACAGTGGCGCAATCGCAGATCGATGAGGCGTTGGCGGCGGCGGATGCGCAGCTGGACGCAGGCTTGGAGCGTTTGTTCGCGCTGATGCGCATCCCCTCCATCTCGACGGACCCGGCCCACCATCCGGATTGTGTGCGGGCGGCCGAATATCTGCGCGACGATCTCGCTGGTCTCGGTTTCGAGACTGAAATCGTTGCTGCGGACTCCGTGCCCAACAGCGTTCCCTCGGTTATCGCCCGTGACGCCGATCGACCAGAGTTCTCGCGGCGGGCGCTGTTCTACGGGCATTATGACGTGCAGCCGGTTGATCCGTTGGAGCTATGGCGTCATCCGCCCTTTGAGCCGCAGATTCTGACCAGTGAAACGGGCGAGAAGGTGATCCATGGCCGCGGCGCATCGGATGATAAGGGGCAGGTGATGACCTTTATCGAGGCGGTGCGCGCGTGGAAGTCCGTCGGCGGCGGAGCTCCCTTAGGCGTCACGCTGTTGCTCGAGGGCGAGGAGGAGGCCGGCGGGGAAAGTCTCGGCCCGATCATGGATGCGCGTCGGGAGCTCTTGACGGCCGACCTGGCGTTGGTGTGCGACACCGGCATGTGGGGCGCGCGCCCGGCGATTACGGCCAGCCTGAGGGGATTGGTCGGTGGCGCAATCACGATCCGCGCCGCGTCGCGCGATTTGCATTCGGGCGGCTACGGCGCTGCGGCGCGCAATCCGATTCATGTGCTGGCGCAGATCTTGGCCGATCTGCGCGACGCCCAGGGCGCCGTCGCCTTGCCGGGTTTCTATGACGGCGTCGCCGAAACGCCGCCGGAGATCCGCGCCGCATGGGATGCGCTTGGCGTCGATGACGCCGCGTTTCTTGGTCCGGTCGGGCTGTCGGAGCCGGCGGGTGAAACGGGGCGCAGCGCGCTGGAGCAGATCTGGGCGCGGCCGACGGCCGAGGTGAATGGGATTTCAGGCGGCTATGCGGGTCCTGGCTTCAAGACCGTGATCCCCGCTGAAGCGCAGGCGAAGGTTTCTTTCCGCTTGGTGGGCGATCAGAACCCAGAAGCGGTGTGGTCCGCCTTTCAGGCGCATGTGCGCGCCCGGACGCCAGCGGATTGCGTTGTGGAATTCGAGACGGCGCCCGGCGCGCCGGCCGTCTCCAGCCCCTATGACAGCGTTGACATCCGCCGCGCCTCCGCCGCGCTGGAGGCCGAATGGGGCGCCCCGACCGCAGTCATCGGCGGCGGCGGCTCAATTCCCGCCGTCGGCGAAATGAAGGAGCGGCTCGGCCTTTCGGCGCTGATGATCGGTTTTGCGCATGATAGCGATCAGATCCACTCGCCGAATGAGAAATATGATCTTGAGAGCTTCCGCAAAGGGGTGCGGAGCTGGGTGCGGGTGTTGGCGGCGCTGGCGTAGTCCTCGCGCCGCCCCATTTCAGGAGCGCGCGCAAGGGGGATCAGATCCCTTCTTTGCCGCGCCGGATGGCGACCACGCCGGTGCGGCTGATTTCGACCAGGCCGAGCGGCCGCATCAGCTCGACGAAGGCGTCGATCTTGTCGGGGCTGCCGGTCACTTCGAACACGAAGCTATCCAGCGTCGCGTCGACCACATGGGCGCGGAACGCATCCTTCAGGCGCAGCGCCTCGACCCGCTGCTCGCCTTTGGAGGCGACTTTGATCAGCGCCAGCTCGCGCTCGATTGAAGGGCCGTCGACAGTCAGGTCCGTCACCCGGTGAACGACAACCATTCGCTCCAGCTGGGCTTTGATCTGAGCGATCACCATTGGCGTGCCGGAAGTGACGATGGTGATCCGAGAGGTGTGCGCCTCATGATCCACCTCAGCCACCGTAAGGCTTTCGATGTTGTACCCCCGGCCGGAGAATAGGCCGATGACTCGGGCCAGCACGCCGCTTTCATTGTCAACCGTCACGGCGAGCGCGCGGCGCACGATCTCTTTCGCGGTCAGCTCGGCGGTCATGTCATAAGCGCTCTTGCGCATGTCTTTTGCTTTTGGCGGGCGCGACATTGCTACCTGTCTTTCTATTGGCGGCGGACGCCTTGTCGGGCGAGGACGCGACGCATGCATCATGCGCACGGCAGCGCCCCAAGGCCCATGATATGAGCGCGCCGGCCACCCCAGCCGGCGCGCGGAAGCTTGCGCTGCTTTACACCAGCGCCGCGCCCTTGGCGTCAATTACGCCCTGGGTGTCCGCCTCGCCGAGCAGCATTTCATTGTGCGCTTTACCCGATGGAATCATCGGGAAGCAGTTTTCATGCTTTTCAACCAGGCAGTCGAAAATAACCGGGCGATCCACGGCGATCATCTCCTTGATCGCATCGTCCAGTTCGCTCGGCTTTTCCGCGCGCAAACCCACGCAGCCGAATGCTTCGGCCAGCTTTACAAAGTCGGGCAGGGCTTCGGACCAGGAATGCGAATAGCGTTCGCCATGCAGCAGCTCCTGCCATTGGCGCACCATGCCGAGACGCTCATTGTTGAGGATGAAGATCTTGATTGGCAGCCGATACTGCACGGCGGTGCCCATCTCTTGCATCGTCATCAAGAAGGACGCTTCACCCGCAACATCGATCACCAGCGCATCCGGGCGCGCAACCTGCACGCCGACCGCGGCCGGAACGCCATAGCCCATCGTGCCCAGGCCGCCAGAGGTCATCCAGCGGTTTGGCTCCTCAAACTTATAGAACTGCGCCGCCCACATCTGATGCTGACCGACTTCCGTGGTCAGATAGGTCTCACGATCCTTGGTCAGATCATAGAGGCGCTGAAGCGCGTGCTGCGGCTTAATCGTGTCTTTCGATGGTTTGAATTTGAGGCAGTCGACGGCGCGCCATTCCTCAATCTGCTTCCACCAGCCGTCAATCTTCTGCTTCTTCGAGCCGCGGTCCTTCCAGATGCGGATCATATCTTCCAACACATGCGCGACATCGCCGATGATCGGCACGTCGACGGGCACGTTTTTGTTGATGCTCGACGGATCGATATCGATGTGGATCTTGCGTGAGCCGGGCGAAAAGGCGTCAATCCGGCCGGTGATGCGGTCGTCGAAGCGGGCGCCGACGCAAATCATCACGTCGCAATCATGCATGGCCAAGTTGGCTTCGTAGGTGCCGTGCATGCCGAGCATGCCAAGAAATTGCTGATCCGAGCCCGGATAGCAGCCCAGCCCCA
>JALEGB010000072.1 GCA_022760355.1 Neomegalonema sp. | reverse complement strand
GATTTGAAGTTAGATGGACCCATCTAACGGCTCGCAAATCGCGACCAAACAGAGACTTAGAGCTTGTTGATGGTTCCGTGAAACATCAACAAGCTCTTGGCCCGCTTCGCGCGGTTCCATGGCGCGGGCTTCCCTGCTTGTCATCCGCTCCGCAAGCACGGCGCATGTGGGAAGCCGTAAAGGGGAAAGTGGCGGGAACAATCCCTGCTAGAGCTTTCATATCGAACCTGTTCGATATGAAAGCTCGGCGTCTCACGACGGAATTATCGTCCGGGCAATGCGAAAACCCCTGCCCCCGCCTCCGACGTCGCGATGGTCCCTGAAGCGGTTCGCGGAGCGCAGCCCGTACGGAAGGTCGTTCCACGAGCCGCCGCGAAAAATAGCGCGGGATGTGTCTCCGCATAGCCAGGCCGAACCATCATCCGGCGCCCCATTGTAGCTGTTGTTCCACGCATCTTCGCACCATTCCCGGACATTGCCATGCATCTGATGCAGCCCGAACGGATTGGCTTTGAACTCCACAAAATCCACCGCGACCGCTTGCTCTCGATAGACGCCATTCCGGCCGCCGTCCTCATAGGCGTAATTGTCATCATAGGCGCAATTGCCATCATAGTTCGCCTGGTCGGGCGTGATCTCACGCCCCCACCAGAAGGGCGTCGACGGTGCCTCAGCGCTGCACTGACCCCGGCAGGCATATTCCCACTCAGCCTCGGAGGGCAGGCGATACGCCGCGCCGGTCAGCTCCGAGAGCCATGAGCAATAGCCCTGAGCATCGTCCCAGGAGACATTGATGACCGGCATGCGCCCGCGGCCAAAATCCGCCTCGGGCTTCGCAGCGCCTGACGCAGCGCAATAGGCGTCATACTCGTCAAAGGTGACGGCGTATTTGCCCAAGGCGAAGCGGTTGGCGATCGTGACCAGATGCTGCGGCCCCTCCACATGACTGCGCTCCGGCTCATCCGCGGGCGAGCCCATCATGAACTCACCCTCCGGGATCACCACCATCTCCGGCCCCTCGCCGCCAGAGCGGAGCCGATCGCGGAAGACGCTGAGATGCGGGAAACCGCGCTCGAGTTCCGCCTTCCGCGCCGCCGCCGCGGCCGCAGCCCTTTGCGCAGCCTCCGCCTCGGCCTGGCGTCGCGCTTCTTCCTCAGCCTTACATCGCGCCGCCTCCTCTTCGTCCCGCCGCACCGCGTCCTCCAGGGCGCCCGCAACGCGTCGCACCTCATGCGCCAGCGCTGCGAAAGGCAGGGTCCGCTCAAACGCCCGCACCGCCGCGAGATCCGACTGATCGACCGCCGCCCAATCCTCCAGCTGCATCCGATGCGTTTTCGCCTCGAAGGTTTGCGGGGCGGTTGGAAAGACCTCGATAAAATTGGTGTAGAGACGCGTATCCAAGCTCTGCTCGATCCGCGCCCAACGCTCGGCCGCCGGGTCATGCACAACGCCCTGCGCAGATGTTGGCGACGGCGCCTCGCCAGCCTCTTCATCCGGCTTCAAACGATCCTTCGACAGGGCGAAATCAGCCAGGCTGCGCTGACCATACATCTGCCAGTCTTCCCGCAGCGCCCGCAGCCCGCGAAACTGCGGCGCCGGATCACGCCCGAGCCGCCTGCCGATATCTTCCAGCAGACGGTCGAGCGACTGGCTGAGCGGATCACCATCCCAATCCGCGAGTGCGACGATATCGTCGCGCCAGAAACCCTCGGGCAGCGACGCATAGTCGATCGTCTGAATACGGGTCGGCAGCAGCTTTCCCGCCGCCTTCGCCTCCGTCGCTTCCTTCTGAACCCACTGGCTCTGTTTGCTCATCTCGCACCAGAGCACGATCACGATGCGCGCCTGGGCGAGCTCGCGCATCAGCCGCTTTTCGAAATCCTCTCCGGGCAGAAGGCCATAATCATACCAGACCGAGAAACCGTTCTGCTCCAACACCTTCGACAGATGCCGCGCCGCCGGCCGGCGCTCGCTCTTGTAGGAGATAAATATTTCCGCCATCACCGCCTCCCTGCTCATCGCTCAGGGATAAGACGCACGCGGACAGAGGGCAACACAGGCGGACATGGCGACGCCAAATCGATCGGCGCACAGCTGGACGCGCCCGCGATGCGCTCAAAGACAACTTTATGGTTGAAGTCATTCGAACCGGGCCGCGCAAGCCGCCGGTGAGTTGGGGCGCACGACAACGTAAGCACGCTCGATCAACGCATATGTTTTGGCACGATTATGGCACGAATTCTCAGCCCTTGCCGTGTCAGCGCAGGCTTGAGTCATCATAAGTGTCTGAAGAAGCTGGCTCCGGCGGTAGGATTCGAACCTACGACCAGCGGATTAACAGTCCGATGCTCTACCACTGAGCTACGCCGGATCACGAGCGAGGCGGACCGATAGCAGCGTCCTGCGCTCACGTCCAGCACACAATTGCATTGATGGATGAAAAATACGTGTCGCGGCCGCCGTTGCGTCGCCCGACTTGTGGCGCAGCGTGAACCGCTTAGGATTCGTTGCATCCAATGAAGGGGCGCGTTGCTCGAAGCCGAAAAGGCGGCGCGGCTCACTAAGGAGACTGCAGCATGCACAGCTTCTCGAAACGCCTCACCGCGACAGCCTGGCGCCGCGCCGCCCTTCTGGCCGCTGCGCTTTGCCTATGCGGCCCCCCGGCGCCCACACAGGCGCAGACGCCGCCAACGACGGAGCCGGCGCCCGCGCCCAAAGCCGCGCCAACACCCGCCCCGTCCGCATGTCGGCGCGAGGCGGTGTCCACCCCTTTGCGCCCCTTGCTGCGGCGGGCCCGTTTCGACGGCGCGCTGGCGCCCGATCAGATCGCGATCACCTATATCGGCCACTCCACCTTCCTGATCCAAACGCCGGGCGGGCTGGAAATTGGCACCGACTATTCGGACTCGCTGCCGCCGAGTTTTACGCCGGAAGTCGTCACCATGAACGGCGCCCACCGCAGCCATTACTCGGACTCCCCTCCCGCCGCGATCGCGCTGGCGCTGCGCGGTTGGAACCCTTCAGGCGGCGCAGCGCGCCATGACGTCACCCGGCGTGACGGGCGCATCCGCAACGTCACAACGGATGTGATCCGCGGCCCGGGCAGCATCCTTCCCGATGCGAATTCGATCTTTATTTTTGAGATTGGGGAGCTGTGTATTGCGCATTTCGGCCACCTACATGCGCCGCTGACCCGCGCGCAGCTCAGCTCAGTCGGGCGCATCGACATCATGTTCGCCCCGGTCGAGGGCGGCTACATGCTTGGCGCTGAAGCAATGCGCGAGGTCGCCCATCAGATCGGCGCTCGCATCGTGATTCCGATGCACTATTTCAGCTCATCAAGTCTGGCGCGATTTGTGAGCGGCTTCGGTCCGCGGTTCGCCGTCGACTATGCGGACAGCCCAACGCGGCTTTTCTCCAAGGCGACGCTGCCGAAGCGCGCGACATTGCTGATCCTGCCGAGCACGCAGTGACGCCCCGCCGCCGCCGGCCGCTCAGTCCTCCGCTTTCGGTGCGAGCGGGCCGCCCAAATAGCGCGCGAAAACAGTGTAGCTCGGCGCATAACCGCGGCTCTGATAGACCGCCTGCGCCGCTGCATTCCCGCTGAGTGCGGCGATCTCGATGCGCAGCGCGCCGGCGTCGAACAACACCTTTTCCGCCGCGCGGATCAACGCGCCGCCGACGCCTTTTCCGCGCCAGTCGGCCGCCACAACAATATCGGTCAATTTGCCGACACGCTCATATTCCGGCAGATTATCGATCCCCGCGCCGCCCATCCCGACGCACGCATAGCCGACGACGCCGCGCCCCTTCGCTTCCGCCACCAACAACGCGCCATCCCGCGCGTTCGCCCATTCCCAAATTTCCTGCAGGTACGGCGCCGCCATCTCCGAAGGGGGGCTTCGGTTCGGCTCCAGGGCGCATTCGAAGGCCTGCAGCTCGATCGTCAGCGCGATCAGCGCGGCGCGATCCTTCTCGACGGCGTCGCGGATCGAGATCTCCTGCGCAGCGTCAACCATCCGTCCCCTCACAGATCATAGCGATACACAATCCGAGGCGGCGCATTCATGCCGAGCCGCTGATAGAGCCGACGCGCGCCTTCATTGTCCGGATGCGTATGCAGCTCCAGCCGCTCGGCGCCGGCCTCTTCGGCGGCGTGGCGCACATGACGGATCAGCGCGCTTCCAACGCCTTTGCCGCGGCGCGGCGCGGAGACATAGAGCAGCTTGAGAAACCAGCCGCGCCGTAGATCGCGGCCGGGGAACAGTTCCGAGACATAGGCCATGCCGATCGGCGTCCCCTCCGCGATCGCGACGAAGGCGCGCGCGGCGGGCTCAGGGCCGAACAGCGCCGTTTCGATCGCCCGCCTCGCGGGGCCCTGTTCGGGTGGTCTCTCGCCCGTCGACCAGTTCGCCTGCTCCTCGGCGATGTTTGCGATTGTCATATCCGCCAATGCGCCGAGCGCCTCCCGCGTCGCCCGCTCGATATGGAACCAGGGCAGACTATCCATCGGCGTCGTCTTCCAGCGAACGCCGCATCAGCGCAGCGATGGCGGCGGCGCTCTCCGATCCAACCTGCGCGCTCGCAACCCCCTCGGCTGCGCCGAGACGCGCCTGCGGCGGTTTGTTCTGACCGACCTTCAATGTGCTCTCCATCCGCTCGATCCGCAGCTCGCCAGGCACGATCGCGCGGCCCATCTTCTCGACTGCGCCCTCGGACATTTTGTCGAGCGTCCAGGGCGGCTTTGGAGCCAGCCGCTGCTCGAAATGCGCCGAAAGCCGGGCGAGATGCGGGCGCAGCGCATCGTGAGGGCGTAGCCGCGCCGTCCCCCGCAGATGCGCCGCCACATAGTTCCAGGTCGGAACCTGATCCGGCCCCAACCCGTACCAATCTGGCGAGATATAAGCGTCCGCGCCGCTGACCGCGATCAGCGCGCTGGTCTCCCCCTCCCGCATCTGAACCGCGATCGGATTGGAGCGGACAAGATGAAATTCGGCGCAATCGCCCGCTTCATTCAAAACGAAGGGAACATGCGCCGCCAGCGGCCCATCCGCGCCGTTGATCGTCAGCAGGCCAAAGCCGCGGGTCCGCGCCAGAATAAGGGCGTCAGCGCGGCTCGCCCGCCGAAACGCAGGGTTGGGATGCATATCCGCCGTCTACCGCGTCTCATCCGGCCAGTGTTTCAGCACTGCGCGAAACACGTTTGGCGCTGCTTGACCCAGCCCGCAGATCGAGGCGTCCTCCATTGTGCGTCCCAATTCCTCGAGCAACGGCGCGTCCCATTCCGTCGCCGCCATCAGCTGCGCGGCTTTCGAGCAGCCGACGCGGCAAGGGGTGCATTGACCGCAGCTTTCGTCAGCGAAGAACCGCATCAGATTCAGCCCAACTTCGCGCATGTCATCCTGATCCGAGAGCACGATTATCGCTGCGGAGCCAATGAAGCCGCCATGGGGCTGGACAGTGTCAAAGTCCAAAGGAATGTCCCCAAGCGACGCGGGAAGGATGCCGCCAGACGCGCCGCCCGGCAGGTACGCCTTGAACTCATGACCATCAGCCATGCCGCCGCAGTAATCGTCGATCAGCTGCCGTATCGTGACGCCGGCCGGCGCAAGCTTTACCCCTGCTTCCCGCACGCGGCCGGAGACGGAGTAGCTCCTCAGCCCAACCCTGCCATTCGCCCAGTGCGCGTTGAAAATTTCCGCGCCGCCCTTTGCGATCAACGTGATCCAATAGAGCGTCTCGACATTGTGCACCAATGTTGGCCGATCGAAGATCCCCGCGGTTGCGACATAGGGCGGCCGGTGTCGCGGCAAACCGCGTTTGCCTTCGATCGATTCGATCATCGCGCTTTCTTCGCCGCAGATATAGGCGCCCGCCCCTCGCCGCAGCTCAATATAGCCAGGCTCGACAATTTGCGCCGCCTCCAGCGCCGCAATCTCGGCCCGAAGGATCTTATAGATCGCCGGATATTCGTCGCGCAGATAGAAGTAGCAACGCTCGGCCTCAACCGCCCAGGCGGCGATCAGCATCCCCTCGAGAACGATATGCGGATCGCGCTCAAGATAATATCGGTCCTTGAACGTGCCCGGCTCGCCCTCATCGGCGTTCACAGCGACGAAGCGCGGCCCAGGCGCGCCGCGGACGAACGACCATTTTTTGCCCGCTGGAAAGCCCGCGCCGCCCATGCCCCGCAGGCCGGACTCGAGCAGCGTCTCCATCAGGCTTTCCGCCGAGCGCCCGCCCTCGCGAAGGTGCTTGAGCGTGTTGTAGCCGCCCTCCTCCCGGTAAGCGACGAAGGTTTGGTAGTCCGGCGCCACAGGCTGAACACGCTTCGCGTCGACGGCGTCGCGCACGCGCTCCAGTGTCGCCCGATCCGCATGGAAGTGGCCGACCTCCGCGACCGGCGCCACATCGCACCGCCCCATGCACGGGGCGCGCACCACCCGCACCTCTTCCGATCCCTGATACACCGCGGAAAGGCGGCTATAGAGCTCATCCGCCCCCGCAAGCGCACAGGAAAGGCTGTCGCAGACCCGGATCGTACGCGGCGGCGGCGGCGCCTCCCCTTCTCTGACCACATCAAAATGCGCGTAGAAGGTCGCGACTTCGTATATCTCAGCTTCAGAAAGGCGCATCTCATCCGCCAGCGCTTTGATATGCGCTGCGGACAGGCGGCCATACGCGTCCTGCACCAAATGCAGATGTTCGATCAACAAGTCCCGGCGGCGGGGCCGTTCGCCCAGCAGATCAGCGATCTCGGCGGCGGCGCCTTCGTCCAGCCGCCGTCCGCGCGGACCGCGACGGCCAACGCCTGTCTGCTGCTTCCAGCTGGAGCGCTGCTCTGTCGCCATTTTTTGATCGCTCACGACTGACTCCCTGTTCGTACATGGCGCGTTCCGCGCTTATGATTTGCGTTATTGGGCCAAGCCGCAGCGAAAAGACCAGCAAAACAGGCGCAGCGGCGCCACATTTGGTCCATATCAGCCCCTTATCCGCCGTACCAAAGCATGTTTATGCTCCAGGGGCTGCGCTGCCGGAGGCGTGCGCCTGTCGAAAGGAGAGTCCGATGCGGAATGTTCTGAGCAACTCGACCGCGCTGCTGCTCGCAGCGTTCCTGGCGACGCCCGCCGCCGCGCAATCGAATGGCGAGGAACGGCCCGTTCCCGGCGGCGAGCCTGAACTCATCGAACCTTCGGAACGGTCGACGGACAGCAAGAGGTCGTCACGCGCTCCGGCCGCCCGTGACGAAACCGGCTTTGATGAAAAAAGTTGGCGCGCCTATGCAGGCGGCAAGACCCTGCATTACGCACTGCGCGGCGGTCTTGTCGGCAAAGAGTATTTCCAGGCCGGCACAAACCGGGTGGTCTTCGAGCTGAAGGACGGGAAATGCTTTAACGGCACCTGGGAAATGAAGGGCGACGTCTTTTGCTTCGATTATGACAAGCGCTATTGCTTCTATCATGTCAAACGCGGCGACAAGGTGTTTGCGCGCTCCGTAACCGATGGCGAAGAGCAGGAAGTCGTCAAAATCACGGAGGAGAAACTATCCTGCGCTGGCGACCAGATCACACGGCGCGATACGCCGACGACCCGCCTTCGCGCAGCGCTTGCCGCAGCAGGGGCGCTGAAATGAGCTGGCGGACGAAGCTGAACAGCGCCCTGATCGTGGCGACGCTGCTCTGCGCGCCAATGGCGACTGCGCAAACCGTTCCGCCAATCGCCGACCCGAAGCTGGGACCAGCAGATAGAGCAACCCCGCCGACGCCAGAGCCCCGCCCACGAGCGGAGGAGCCCGCCCCCGCGCCGGCTCCGACGCCAGCGCCGTCAACAGGAGCGAAGCCGCCGGCCGGCGCGCGACTGATCGGCCTCGATGAGTTTCGCAAGCTGTTCATCGGGAAAACCGTGACGTTTCACCTGGCAAACGGCGCGCCATGGGGGCTGGAATATTACGATCCAAATGGTCGACGGGCGATCTTTCGCCACCTTGATGGCCGTTGCCTGGACGGACATTGGGAGAAGCGCGGCGATTACTACTGCTTCTTTTATCGGGACCGGCCGTCCTGTTGGCTAACTTATAGAATTGGCGACCGTATTGAGGTTCTAGCCAAAGACGGCGAGCGCCAGAAAATCGTCAAGATCGAGAGCAACCGCCCCATTTCCTGCGCGCCCGAGGCCGTCAGCCAACTGCCGCGCTTCTCGCCGCCTGTCAAAGGTCGCCATCATGGTTAAACTGTCTTCACACCGATGCGCCGCACTGTTGGTCGGCGCAGCAATTTGGGCCTTGAGCGCGCCGGCGTCCGCCCAGCCCCCTGTCGATGGCGCGGTGATCCAGGTTCAAGCTGAGAAGCCAAGCCCCGAGGGCGGCGCGAAGCTGGAGCCGGCGCGCCCTGCCCCCGCGGCGCCGAAGACGCCGGCGCCGGCCACGCCCGACGCCAAGACTGAAGCGCCCGCCACCGATCGCGGCACGGAGACGCCGCCCACGGACAAGCCGTCCGACGCGGACGCCGGGGCCCGCCAACTGATCGGCGCCGAGGAGTTCCGCCGCTTATTCGAAGGCAAAACCGCTCACCTGCGCGAGCAGTCCGGCGTCTATTACGGCTCCGAGCAGTTCTTGCCAGGCGATCGATCAGTGTGGACGCTGCGCGGCGAGACGTGCCAGGACGGGGTTTGGACCCACACCGCCGAACGGCAATATTGCTTCACTTACGGCGCGGACGGCCCGCATTGCTGGTTCATGTACCGCCGGGGCGGCAAGCTCTATGCGGAAAGCACCGGCGGCTTGGTGCTGGAGATCTTTAAGGTCGACCGCAAACCGGTGGGCTGCCAAGCTGATCGACTAAGCTGATCGCGAAGCCGCGCCGACGCGCCCGTTCGGCGCGTCAAGCGCCCGGCAGCGATTCGATGACCTTCACAGGCGTGCCAATCGCCGCACGGTCGAATAGCCAGACAATGTCGTCCGGATGCATGCGGAAGCAACCCGAGGTTGCGCGCGTGCCGATCGAGGATGGGTTGTTTGTTCCGTGGATCGCGTAATAGGTCCATCCCAAATAGAGCGCGCGCGAGCCAAGCGGATTATCCGGACCTGGGCCGACAAATTCCGGCAGCCCGGGCATACGGCGGCGCATATCCGGCGTCGGCCGCCAGGACGGATTTTCCTTCCGTCGCACAATCTTGGTTTCACCGGTTTTTGTGAGATCCGGGTTCAGCGGCACAGCGATCGGGAACGCCTCATAACTATCGCCGCCAGGACGCCAATAGACCAGCCAACGCGCTTCGATATTCACCAGGATCGCGCCCTGATCGACATTCGCAAAATGATCACGCCAAGCAAGTGCGGGCGGTTTCGCCTTCGGGCGAGGGGGTTGCGGGCGTAGATTTCCGGCGACCGGCAAACGTCCATCGCCAAACGGTACGCTCGCGCAACCGGATAGAAGCGCGAGCATGGACGCCGCCGCGGCGCGACGCGTCAACAACACGGATTTACGGTTCATACCCATAGCCGTTCCAGTTCCCCAATTCCCCAGCCCGACGCGCGGCGGCGGCCGGCTTCCCGTTGAGCCTGCAAACGGGCGCGCACGCACGATGGCTCAGCCGGTCCTACAAACTCGAAAATAAACCGCGCACTCAATGAAATCTTCGCGACCCCGGCGGATCCCGACCCAGCTGTGGCCTTCGCCTGTTGCAGCGCGTCAGATTGAGACAGGGCGGCAGCTCACATTCTCGTCACGCGCGCTCGCGCATCGGTCAGCAGCCGTGCAGTGAAGTTGCGCAGCGCTTCACCCATGTTAGTCGGGCCTGGCGCTCAGCGCCCGCATTTGGAGGACATAATGCGCTTCTTCGGACTTCTTCGCACCGCTCTCGCAAGCCTTGCAGTGCTTGCATTCGCCGTGACCGCCCAAGCGGCGGAAACTGACACCTTCACCCGCGATGGCTATGCGCTTAGCGGCTATGACGCTGTCTCCTACTTCAAAGACAGCGGCCCTGTAAAAGGCGACGACGCTTACACCTACGAATATAAAGGCGCGAAATACCGCTTCGCTTCGGCCGACCACCGCGACGCGTTCGCTGCGAACCCAGCGAAATATGCGCCGGCCTATGGCGGCTTCTGCGCATTCGGCACCGCGATGGGCTTTAAGGTTCCAACCGATCCGAAAGTCTACAAAATCGTCGATGGCAAGCTGTATCTGAACCTGAATGGCGGCGTTCAGAAACGCTGGGAAAAAGACATCCCAGGCTTTATCCGCGGCGCGGAAAACAACTGGCCGAAAATCGTTGGCTATTCCGCGGACGATTTGCACAAGGTTAAAGTGCCAGGCCTGACCGTCGGCGCGCAATAACCATCGCCCACACGCTGCTCCATCTCCCTGCAGACGTGGACGCCGCCTCCCCGGAGGCGGCGTCGTTTTATTTACAGATACTGCAACGCCGCCCCCGCGCCCGCGGCGAGCGCGACGACCAGCCATGGCGGCGTGCGCCAGTAGGCCAGCAAAATATAGGCGCCGAGCGCAAGCGCCAGATCTCGGCCGCTATCGACAGCGCTTGTGAACACCGGATCATAGAGCGCCGCGCCAAGCAGACCGACGACGGCGGCGTTGATCCCCGCCAATGCGGCGCGCGCGGACCGATGCCGCCGCAGACCGTTCCAAAATGGCAGCAGCCCCGGCACCAGCAGGAAGGACGGCGCGAAGATCGCCACCAAGCACAATGCGGCCCCCAATAGGCCATTTGGCTGCTCCGCAGCGGCGGCGCCGAGAAACGAAGCAAAGGTAAACAGCGGTCCCGGAACCGCCTGCGCCGCGCCATAACCGGCGAGAAAAGCGTCGGCGGTCACCCATTTCGTGTCGACCGCTTCGGCTTGCAGCAGCGGCAGCACGACATGACCGCCGCCAAACACCAGCGCGCCCGACCGGAAATAAGAGTCGAAATAATCCACTGCGCGGCTTTCGGTCGACGCCGCCAGGAGCGGGAGGCCAAACAGCAGCACAGCGAAGAGCAACAGGCAAATCACGCCAACCCAACGCGGCGGCGTGCGCAACGGCGCGCCGTCGGCGGCGTTGACGTCGCCCCGCAGCAAAATCAGCCCAAGAACGGCGCCCGATGCGATTACGCCCAGTTGGAGGGCGAAGATCGGAAGCCCCACCGGCGCCGCCAAGAGCAGCCCGGCGGCGACAGCCCCAAGCGTCGCCCGTTTCGCATCCGGGCACAGCGATTTGGCCATGCCAAGAACCGCCTGCGCGACGATGGCCACCGCCGCTAATTTCAAACCGAGCAACCATCCGGCGCCGCTCTGGTCGCCAAACTGCGTCAAACCGAGCGCGAACAGCGCCAAGACAATCGCCGAAGGCAGCGTAAAACCAGTCCAGGCCGCGGCCGCGCCTAACGGGCCGCCACGCATCAGGCCGATGCCGAGCCCAACTTGGCTGGATGCGGGACCGGGCATAAACTGGCACAGCGCCACGAGATCCGCATACGACGCGTCTGAGAACCATTTGCGGCGTGCGACGAACTCTTCTCGAAAGTAGCCGAGATGCGCAACTGGCCCGCCGAACGACGTCAGCCCCAACCGCAGAAATATCGCGAACACTTCCCAAGCTGAGCTGCGCCCAGCCCCCTCCTCAGCAGTCGCCTTGTCGCTCATCGAATCTCTCCCCCGCTTGTGGCCGCAAATGTCGGGTCCAGCAGTCGAACAGGGGCTGACTTAACGCGACCGACGCTTTGGGAAAGCGTTTTGATCTGCAGGCGCGGTCTTTGAGGCCGCCTGTCGCCATGAAGCCGAAAGGGCGGGAATCAAAAAGCGCGCTCGCGGGTCAACGCGGAGCGCGCTTTGAAGAAGCGCTTTAAAGGGCGACAAAGACGCGTTAGCTCGCCTTTGAGGTGCGATTTACGGCGCGCGAAAAGGTGCGCATGCGCCCTAGGGTCGCCACCCGAATTGTGCGAAGCGCCCGCTCCGCCCGCGCCCAGCGCGCCGAGCCGACAGGTTGTACCGAAGGTTGTTCGGCGCTGTTTGGGGCCGCCGCGAGAATCGACGCGATGTCGAGCTTCGACAGATACTCGAGCGGTTGGCCCGAAGCATTGATGATCTCAACGCGCTTCTGCGCAGCCGAGAGACGCTTATACAGGAACATCACCGCGCCCAGGCCCGACGAGTCCATTTTCTCAACGTCAGCCAGATTCAGCTTAACGTTTGCATTGGCGGCCACCAGCCGGGTCCAATCGTTAAACAGCTGCTGGACGTTGTCAGCGACCATGTCGCCTCGGACGTTATACTGAATGTATTTAACCGTCATAACCTACCCCTTCCGCTTCCGTCTGGCCCTCTAGCAGCAAGCCCCGTGCGAATGGAACAGTTAATTAGCCAGAAACTTTTTGCGCGTGCGAGGAGTGTAGGTGAAATGACGCATCTCGACAAAAAATGACACAAAACTGCCCCAATATACAACCGAGCGCTGTCTTGGTTGGATCAGATTAAACCAGAATAAGCGAAATGGCGGTCAAAAAAGCATCTGTCCGCACCTGCATACAATCAAAACATGCGGCGAATCCGAGCCCATTTCTGGAAATGATTCGTAGTCGCCGTCTTGATAAGGCCGCAGCAGCGTCCCAATTTGCGCCGCTATTAACTAACGCACAATCCGTTTAAGCACAGGTCAGACAATCGCTAATAAGATTGAGAACGACCCAAACGGTCAGCGCGCGACAAAGTTGAGGCGCGTTAAAACTACGCTGCGCCGCACAGGAATTCGGCCGAACGTCGTCAAGGCCCATGCGCCTTTGATCCGCCTCTCAACTATGACTGCGCCGATGGCGCGTCAGCTCTCGGCGCAACGTAGCCGCTTATAATTTCCAGCCAAACATCAGATCATAGCGCCGCCGCTCCGACGACCCCGCCCATCGACCACCCGCGCCGCCGATTTCAGGAGCTGGCGCGATTAAGCGTCGCGCCAGCCGGCGGCGCGATATTCGTCCCGTATCTGACGCAACGCTGCAGTTTCGGAGTAGTTCTCCCGCACGCGCGCCCAGCAAGCGCGACGCAGATCCCCCGCCCCGCCAGGCAGGCGGGCGCGCCAATCTGACAGCGCTGCAAGCGGTTCAGCGTAATCGCCCGCCTCAAGCTTGCTTGGCGGTATCAACCACCCGGTTGCGCCATGCTCAATGACCTGCGGCAACGCGCCGACAGACGTGGCGAGGATCGGGATCCCGGCGGCGCCCGCCTCCAAGGCCGCCATCGGCAACCCCTCAGCCCGCGACGTCATCGCCAACAGCCCAACTTCGCGCCAAACAGCGTCCATATTCGAGACCACGCCGAAAAAGCGAACTCGATCCCCGAACTCGGCCTCAAGCTCAGCGCGCATCGGCCCATCGCCATAGACGCGCCATTCCAGATCCGACGCCGCCGCGGCGGCCGCTAAACGGCAAAAATGATCGGGCCCCTTCTCTGCGCTCAAACGGCCAACAAAGGCGACAACAGGCGGCAGAGGCGCGGCCGGCGCCTCATCGGGCGTCATGATGAAATTCGCGATCAGAGTCGAACGGTAAGGCAAATGCGCTTGAATTGGCGGGCTGACGGCGATGCGCCGCGAGAGGATCGACGTCCATTCATCCAACCGCTGATACAGCCCGACCTTACCCGGCGCTCTTTCCCCAGCATGAAATGTCGATACGACCGGAACGCCCGCCAGCTTCGCCGCCAATCGGCCGAAGATGCCGGCCTTATACCCATGGGTGTGCAACACGGCCGGACGGCGCGCCCTCAGCGCCCGCAGGATGCTGGTGAAGCCGCCCTCCAGAATAAGGGGCTCAGCGTCAACGGCGCGCAGCTGCTCCAGCCAGGGGTTTCCCGCATGCTCCTGCAACAACACGATGCGCGCGGACGCGCCGGCCCGGCGAAACGCCAAATAGAGCGCCTTCACATGCGTTTCGATGCCGCCGACGCCGCCGCTGTCCAGGAACAGCCAGATCTCGCCGCTGGCGGCCAGCCCCTTCGTCAACAGCGCCGCTTCCTCCGCCGCCATGGTCTCACTGGTCATGCGCCCCTCCGCTTCCGCAGCAGCCTCTCAGCGCCGCTCCGCCCCTTCGGTCTTCAAATATCGGCCTAGAGCGATCTGAAGTTAGATGGACCCATCTAACGGCTCGCAAATCGCGCCCAAACAGAGACTTAGAGCTTGTTGATGGTTCCGTGAAACATCAACAAGCTCTAGTTCAGCAGGCTGCTTTGCCGACAGAACTGCTCAATACGCCGCGCCAGCGACGGTGAAAGCCAACGGAAATAACGCGTGAAGTTCGCGATATCGCCGCCAAGCGTCGCGTTGACCTCATCGTTCAAGATGGTGCCGGCGACGTTCGCGCCCGCGGTCTGCAGCCGCTCCACCGCCTTGCGAGCGTCGTTTCGCGTCGTTCGTCCGGTCATACACACCAGCAACACCGCATCGCACGCCACCGCCGGACCAATAGCGTTAATCGCGTCCGCGCCCGTATCATTGAGGTTCGGCAAGTCCATCACGATCTGGCTGTAGCGCTGCAAATCGCCGTCAATTGACCGGCGCATCAGCTCAACATTGTTGAACAACGCGCGCGTCGCCGGAGTTGGCGCAGGCGACAGAACGTCAAAGCCGCGCGTATCATGCATGACGTACTTTGAGGCGTCGGTCGCATCCGGGCTCCAACTCGCCTGCGGCGCATCGGAGAAATCCACCGGCTCCCGCAAACTTAACAGCAATGTCGAATGCTGCGCCTTGGCGAAACTGGTGGCCATCAACTCAGAAATCTTGCTGACGCCCGCCCCCTGATCCGGGCTGACCAGCCCAAGCGTGCGCGTTCGACGACGTGTCGCCGTCATCGCGATCTGCTCAATTTGCGAAATCCAGGATGAAACCGCGTAGGCTTCGTCGCGCTGGAACAGGCTTTGATCCACCCCGATCGTCGAGGCTGCAGTCTTACGCTTATCCGTCGCCGCCTTCGCCATCACATCACCACCGTTTGCTTAGGCTCGCCTTTCGGCTCCATTGCGCTTGTGCGCAGATCAGCGGTCGGCGGCGGCTCTCGCCGCCCCATCAGCCCATAGCTCGCAAGGGCTTTCTTCTCCCGCTCCCGCAGACGCGGCAGGCGCGCCAGAACCGGCAGTTCGGTTTCACCGCCCAGATCTTCTTCCCCGCGGATGCTCTGATCCAGCTGCTCGGCCAGCACCGCCAAGCCACAGCCCAAACCGATGCCGGCTGCGATGCCGGCGATCAGAATTTTAAGCGCCGAGCGTGTCGGACGCTTTGGCACCTGCGGCACATCGACGAGTTTCAGCTGATCCGGCGCGGCCAGAATAAACAGCGTTTTCTCGCGCTGACTGCGAAACCGGCTCCGCGACTCAGCCAGCGCTTTGCGCGCGGCCGCCAGCCTCGCGGCGATTTTCTCTTTGGCCGAAAGATTGCGGACATGCTCGCTAAGCTCACGCCCAGCCAGCGCCAGCTGAGCCGCAGCTTTCTCGGCGACCAGCTTCTTTGCGGCTGCGCGCGCCTCCACAGGCCGAACAACCTCCAACGCGTCGATTTGCTTGCGGAGCTTTTCGGCCTCCACGCCCGACGCGTCCTCCAGCTTAGCTTTGAGATCCGCAATTTCCCCATCAAGGGAGCGCAGGGCGGTCTTCGGCCCAAGCACGGCGAACGCGGCCTCGCGCAACTGCGCGTCTGCTTCTTTCGCCTCAGCCCGCGCCGCCTTGAGCGCCGCCGCGGCTTCATCGCGTTTGGCGCGCTTTTCGCCGAGCGCCAAGGGCGATAGATCGCCGGCCGCCTTCGTGACCTCCGTCAGCTTCGCGTTCAGCGCAACAATACTGAGCTCCTGACGCTTAATTAGAAAGTCCGTCGCGCTCATCGTGGCGCTCGACGGCACCAGCAGCAACTCGAACAACCGCTCGACCACCTCGTCCAGCTCATCTTTGAGCGCGACGGGCTTGCTGCCGGTCAGGCTAATTTCGATAAAATGGCCGCCGACGATTCGAAGCGTCAGACGCTCCCGCAGCAATTCCAGCTGCAGCGCCGCGTAGGCGGGCGCGGTCGCCGGATCCGCGCCATGATGGCGCTTCACCACTTCGGACAGCACCCGATCACTCTTGAGCAACGCCTCCAGCGCGGCCACGCGCGCTCTCGTGTCCCGCCCTCGCGAGCCGGACGCGCCGAGCGGGTTGGAGCCGCCTTCCTCTTGCAGCAGGATCAGCGCCGAAGTCGTGTAGGTTTTCGGCAGCATGATCGTCGCCGCCAAGCTCAGCGTGGCGAGCAGCAGAAAGGGGAAGAGGATCAGATACCGCCGTCGCCATGCAGCGCCGATGATGTTTCTGAGCAGTGACGTCATTGGCTCAACCTCGCCCTTCCAAATTGCCGAAACGAACCAAAATTCGTCTCACCGCGCCGTCTGGCGCGAAATAAACGCGGCGCCCGGGCCCGCGTCTCAGCCTGTTCTACCGGTTTGGGGTTATCCTGGGCCTACCTGCTCCCAAAACCCGCCCCTAATGCGGCCGCGCCGCGCATATTGGCCATCGCGGCGCCCTCATGGTAAACGCAGCGCCCGCTGTCCAGACGGATAGCAAATCACGCGCCAATCTCAGCTCCGGCTTCAGCGTTAGTCCAAGCGCGCCTCAGCGGCGCGCCAGGGCGATGATCGCTGCGCGGATGCGCGCCATCTCCGCATCGCCGCCTGCGGCGACCGCTTTGAACCCGGAATTCGCCACCTGCTCCCGCAGGGCTTTTTTCAACGCCTCGGCTTCCGGCGTTGACTGGGCTTCAAGCCACAGCAGCCAACGCTGGTCGACCACCCCTTCCGCCAGGCGCAAAAAGTCCCGATGGATCCCCGGTTGTTTTGGGCAGATCTCCGCGCTTGGCAGGATCATCTGCACATCGCCCTCCCGCCCGTCGATCGGATCGAACGGATCAGCCGTCGGCATCCGAGCGTGCCACTGAACATAGCGGCTGGCGTCGGTCGCCCACAGCCAATAGCCCGCGGTCAGACGCGGCTCAAACGTGTTGTAGAGCCAAACGGTCAGCCCATAGCCCTTCATCTGTTTCAGCGTCTTGGAGTCAATGCCGAAGCCAGGGTTCAACAGGACCGCGTCGAATGCGCCGAGAAAGTCGCGATCGGACGGGCTGTTCAAATGACCGGCGAATTTTATCCCCGGCGCGGCGGCGCGCAGCGCCTTCACCCATGGCCAGAATGTCTTGACCGCCGTATCGCCTGGATTGCTGAGCTCATCCGCCACGCTCCAATAGGGTGTCGGCGCGCCAACCGCTTTCAGCTGCGCTTCAACCTCGGCGATCAGTTTCGCCCCCGCCGCCGGCTTAAAGTCGAATTGCAGCGGGCGGATCGGATTATAGGCTAGCGGCTCCGGGGCGAGCCCCAGATCAAAGGCGAGGCGCAGATCCAGCACTGTCGCCAAAGTCGATCCAACCTTGGGCGCCCGCACCAACGGCGCTGAGCCCAACATTCCAAACCGCTTTACCCAGCGCACATCGCAAGCGGCCTGGCGCTGCCGCGCCAGCGGCGCGGCTGCGAACCACGTCATGTGCGGCGCCTCGGACAGGTAAAACCCAGCAGGTTCGGCCGCCTCAGGCAAAGTCACCCCGAGGATTTCGATCTCGACCGGAACTTGAAAGACGCCAACCTTCGTCTCAACCTCAACCGCGCCGCGATAGACGCCGGGCTTGGCGCCTTTGGGCGCTTCGATCCATAGCTCATAGCGGCGCGGCTGCTCGGGCAGGATCGGCGCAACGCCGGTTGGCGACAGGGTATTGTCGCCCAAGCGCAGCAAGGTGTCGCTCGGCCGCCGACGCTCCAGGCGCCATTGGCCAGCCCACAGGCTCGCGGAAAGCCGGGCGCCGCCCAGCGCCGGCGCAATGAGCCGGGCCTTAGCGTCCAGCTTCACCTTTGAACGGGCTTCCAGCGTCAGGCGCAGTCCCGATCCCGCAGCGCCCGTCGCTTTGATCCCGGAAATCGGAGCGCCGGCGGCGTCCACAAGCGTTGCGGTCCCGCCGTCGATTGAAAGGCGCGCCGCCCGCCCGGCGTCTTTCGCCGCGAAGGCGCGCCAGGACGGGTCAATCCGCCATCGAGCGCGATACCAGTCCGCCCGCGCCGCTTCGACCGCTTTGAACGCGGCGTCGCCGCCCGCTGGCTCGACCAGCACCGCGGAAATATGGCGCGCCGCCGGACGATCGCCGCCCAGCTCAATGCGCAGCCCCTCATCGCCAACAACCGTGACATCCGCCGTCCGCGGCTCGCCGCGATGGGCGCCATAGGCTGTGTAAGCGTCGTCTTTGACTGTGTGCTCGCGCTCTAGGCCGCGCAGATAACGGCGGCGCAACCATTCGGCCGGAGTCTGCTTATCGTCGCGCAGCACCACGCCGTTGACGCGGATCACCCGGCGCAGCGGATGCGGCAGATACTCCCAGGCGCCGGGATCTTCGGACCACACGGTCACGCGATAGGCTCCGGCCGGAACAGGAAGACGCGCGACCTTCACGCCGCCCAACCCGTTTGCGACCAGCGGATCCGGCGTTGGGCGCGCAACGATGACGGGCGAGCCGAAAAGGCCGGGATGCTTTGGACCGATCCGCTTAAACCCCGCCGGCAGCCCCGCCTCCGGCGATCCGAAAGCGAACCCGATCGCGCCGCGCGGCAGCGTCGCCGGCGGAACCGCGACGAAGCGGGTGATTTCGATTGAGCCGTCCTTGTCGCCATAGGGCGCGGCGACCAGCAGCTTAATATCGCTAGGGTCAATGATCCGGCCGCTAGGGCTCTTCAGCCCGCCGAGCGGCGCTCTGATTTTAAACGGGCCCTCAGTCAGCTGAATTTCCAGATTGAAGCGCGTGGCGTAGTTCGCTGATTTACTGTCGTCTATCCGCAGAATCAGCCATAGGCCGCCTTTGGTTTTGGCGTTGCCCTCGATGATGATCTCGTCATACGCGCCCAGATCAAGCGTGGTGAAATAATATCCATGCTCAATGGGCGCTTTGCCTTTGCCGAAATCCAGCTCTTTGAGCGCGCGCGGCGTCGTCTTCGGCGGCTGCTTCGGCGTCGCCTCGGTTTTCTTCACCGCCGGCGCCTTTTTCGTTGGCGCCGCCAGCGCCTCCAGCCGGCTGACGGTAAAGTTGCGATCGTCGGTGGAGGACGCCTTCACCCGCCAGATCTGTGCGAGATCCAATGCCCGGCCCGCCGGCGTCTTCAACGCGCTGATCGGGGTGACGATCTGGAACGCGCCGGGCGCGATTGTGTACGCGCCGACAAAACGGTCCTCCGTCGCCGGCCTATCGGCGTCATCAACGCGCAGCGACAGCACCGCAACGTCCTTGCCGCGATAGAAGCCCTCAATCACAATTTCCGACGCGCCCGAAAGGTCCGCCGGCTTCTTCGGCTCAAACAGGATGGGCAACGGGCGGGGGCGCATCATGTCCAGCAACGCGTCGCCGACGCGGCGCGGCGTTGTTTTCTCGGCCGCAGCATCCGGCGCCGCTGGCGGCGGCGTCCGCGCGATCGATCCCTTCGCGCCGGATTCGAACCGCGTGATCTTCACTTCCGCGTCGTTCCAAGAGAAAACGACCACGCGGGTCAGACGATCGAGCCGCAACGCGCCGCCATCCTTGGCGATGAATTTCTCAACCGGCGCAAACACGGAAAAACGACCCGCAGGGATGTCAAAACCAACCTCGTGGCGCTGCTCCGCCGCCGGCCCCCATTCGTCATCCACGCGCAAAAACAGCTTCGTCGGTTTGCCGCTGGAATTCACCCCCTCGACGATCACAGCTTCATCGCCCTTGATCGAAAAGAACGCCCCCGGCTCATAGGCGCGAGGGGAGGGCCCTGCGCCAAAATCAAGCGCCGACGCGCCGAAAGGCGCCGCAAAGAAGATCAACGCCAGCGCGCCCACCGCGGCCCGCACACTCCGCAACCACCGCATTACAATCCCTCCACTGCGCGAAGCGCGTCCGCAGCTCGCGCCTCCCAGGTCTCCGACGCGACGGATGCAGATCGCGCCGATCGCGCCCCTGCGTCCCCTGCGGCTTGCTCAGCTTGGCGCAGCGCCTCGATGAAGGCGTCCGCATCCTCGGCGACGGCGATATGGTCTCGATACGGGTCCAGCGCCGGAAACGGGGTCGCCACAATCGGAGAGCCCGCGGCGAGATACTCACGCAACTTCAGTGGATTGGAGGCGATGATCTGCGGCGTCGGCAGAAAAGGGATCAGCGACGCCGTCCAATGCTGCGCATACCGCGCCAACTCCGCATGCGGCCGCCGCCCCAGGAAGCGCACATTGGGCAGATCTTCGAGCATCGAGGCGTCGGTCTTCTTGTCGCCGATGAAAACGAACCGCCACTGCGGCAGCGCCAAAGCGGCTTTGCGCAGCAGCGCCTTGTCCAGCCAGTCGGCGAAGCTGCCATAGAACCCGGCGACCGGCCCATCCGTCGGCAGGTCGTCCGCCCGCGGCGCCGGGGTGGCGAACAGCGAAATATCGGCGCCATGCGGCAGATAAACGGTTCGGCTCGGATCAAACCGCTCCGCGAGCACCATGTTTGAGACGAATATCAGATCGCACTTTTTCGCGAGTTCGCGCTCCATCGCCAGTACAGGCGCATGATCGACCCCCTCGAGCGCGCCAAAATCATCGCAGCAATAATACACAGCCGCGCGCTCGCCCAGATGGCCCACCACCGGCAACGCCGTCGGCAGCGAGGTCCATAGGATTGGCTTCTCCATGCCAAGCGCGCTCATCTTGCCCCGCACCTGGCGGCCGAGCGCGGCGCGGTTGACCGCCATCTGCGGGCCGAGCCCCGGCAAGGGCAGCGCCATGGGCGAGAGCGTCGTCATATTGGCGGGAACAGGCGCGCGCTCAATCGGCGCGCTGGGCGCGGCGACCGCCGTCAACTTGCGGGCCACGCGCTGCAAGTCGCGGGCGTTCAACCGCGGCCGGCGCAAACCAATCGAATTGATCCAAAGGATGCGCCATTCTTCGGCGAACCGCGCCGCAAGATGCTGCGTCGAGGTGGGGTGGCCGCCCCAATCCTCGCCGAACATGATCATGTCACGGCTGCTCATCTTGATCCCTTCCCCCACTTTCGCTCGCTAGGGTGCGAACTCATACATCCGGCGGCGTCTACTCTAGGCGCTCGGCGCCGCCTCGACGGCTTCGGGGCCCTCGCCCGGCGCCAACGGTCGGATCACCCGCGCGGGAACGCCCGCAGCCAATACGCCCGCAGGCAGATCCTTGGTCACAACGCTGCCCATGCCGACGACGGTCCCCCGACCAATCGTCACGCCCGGCGTCACCATCACCCGCTGGCCGAGCCAGACGTCATCTTCGAGGACAATGTCCCCGATCTGAGATTCGGTGCAGGGTTCATGGCGCGCCCGCGCGACCGCGTCCAGCGGATGCCCCGGATAGCCGGACAATGTGACCGACGGCGCCAGGCGAACATTGTCGCCAAGCGACACTTTACCCGACACCGCGATCGTACAGCCCCAGCCGAGATCACAATTATCGCCCACCTCCAACACCGGCGTAACGGTGGAGGCGCTCCGGCCAGACAGGGTCATCACACCGGAGACCCGGCACTCCTCGCCCAACCGAATGCGCAGCGGCCCCAGGATGACCGGCAGCCCTTCACTCAGATAAACGCGCCGCGGCGGCGTCTCGAGCCGAGAGCGAAACAGCGGCGTGTACCAGAAGACGCGCAGAAGGTTTGACCAGATGTCCCAGAAATGTCGCGATCCCGCATAGAGCGCGCGATGGAAATAGGGGATCACCGGCATGCTGAAGCCCATAGCGCCTTTCAACACCGCGTAGATCCCGCGCGCCAGCGGGGTCTCCCGGCGCTTGACCCATTGTTTGAAGCCGCCCGACCGGTCGGCCGCGCCCTGCTGCGCCGCGCTCGGCGCCGTATCTGCTGAGGCGGGCGCCGCAGTGGATGCGCTGTCGGTCGCGTTGGTCATCGGATCCGTTCTCCTGTTCCCGGCAATCTGACCGATCAGCGCGCCGAGGCGCCTGAATGCGGCCAGGGGGCCATCGCCACAACGCACTAGCGCGTTGGCGTAAATGCGTCGGCGCCGACCGGCGCCACAGCGGTCGAAGGAAGCGCGCGCCAGCCCTTTTGCGGCGGCTGCGCCGGCTCGTTCTGTTCGGGGTCGGTCGGGAGACCGCCTTGGCGCGCCGCGTCCAGCTCGAGCTTACGCGCGCAACGCCAGAGCGCGATGGTCAGCGCGATCTGAATGTAGAGGGGCCACGTGAACCCGTGGGTCAAGAACGCGCCGGCGACGCACGAGCCGCCGAGTCCCGCGACCAACCCGAGCGCTAACGCCTGCAATCGTCTATCCGCCTGCAGCAGCTCAAGTCGTCGCAAACTATCAAGGCTTGAGCGCACGGCGGAGATGATCATCAAAATAAAAACTGTAAGTCCTGGTAGGCCGGTTTCGCCCAAAATACCGAACCAAGTGCTGTGCACCTCTTTGTTGAACCCAGTCAGTTTTATGGCGTATTCGGCGTGCGCGGCCTGAAATGCGGTCATCCCCACGCCGGTCAAGGGGCGGAAAAGTCCCATTTTTACTGCCGCGGTCCAGGCGTAGACCCGCCCCATCGACGAATCGTCAATGACCTCGCCCTCGGCGGCGGCCGTTGTTTCGCGATCCCCGACCCCCATCGCGACATAGAGCGCCACGGCTGCGAGCAGCCCGGCCGCAATCAGCAGCGCACGGGACTTGACGACACGCAAACCGATCAGGCCGCCCACAGCCAATACGCCGAGCAAGCCGCCCCGACTCTGGGTGAAAATAATCGCCAGCAGCAACGCCGGAGCCGCGAGCGCGCCCAAAATGGTGAAAAACCGGTTTGGGCGGTAATACACAAGCGCAATGGCGAAACTCAATGGAAAGAGCAGAACCATCGAAAGTTCGTTGGGATCGCCCAGCGATGAGGCGTATTTTCGGAAGTTTTCCGAAGTTATGACCACGTGGTCAGGCTTATACAGCGTCAGACCAATTGTGACCCGCGTCCCCTCCACCAAGTCAATTCCATTAACCTTGTTATAAATAGCAACTCCGGCGATCAGAACACCGCTGAAGATTATGAGGAAGAGGGCCCGCGCAAAGTCCGCCTCTCTCCGCGCCAACCAAGCAATGGCGAAAGCCACAATGACAATCTTCCAATAGACATTCATCCAATGGCCAAAAGAGTCGC
Source organism: Neomegalonema sp. (assembly GCA_022760355.1). Classification (GTDB taxonomy): domain Bacteria; phylum Pseudomonadota; class Alphaproteobacteria; order Rhodobacterales; family Rhodobacteraceae; genus JALEGB01. The sequence continues at coordinate 30,264 of JALEGB010000072.1, read as the reverse complement.
TTGGCGCCTTGGCGAGCGGCACGCCAAGCGACGCGATGATCATGAACAGCGTCATATAGAACATCGTCGTCGGCCAACCTTCGGCCGACGCGCGCCCCAACATGTGGTACCAGAGGCCAAGCCCAACACAGAAGAAGGCGATCATGCCCGAGCCCAGCAGGAGCCCCATTGGCGACGCGCCGTCTCCACCGCTGGATGAGAAGGCGATCCCGAACCCGATCGCGCCGCCAGCGGTCAAAAGGCTCAAGATCTTCAGCTCACGCTGACCGCGCGGCCGATTGCCGTCCAGCGTAAAAGCGCGCCACAGCAGGCCGCCGACGGTCGCGGCTCCCGCCAAGCTAACAAGCTTTAGAGGCTCAAGAAAAGGATAGGCTTCATGCAACCTAAAATATGAAAAACACGCTAGAACCACAGTAATAATGAAGGTTTGCGCCAACGTCATAAACAACAAAAGCGGCAACCAAGCAAGTGTAACCGCCAACGGCAGCCCGAGAACCTTATAAACGACGAAGATAAACGCCGTCGCCAACAACGCCAGCGTGATCTGAAAGATCGCGCTGCGTCCGCTTAGCAGGCTTCCTGCGCCCATCATCGCTCAATCACCCTTCTCGCCTGGACGCAGTCGACCGCGCAACGGCGCTCAACCACGAGTATCGCGCAACCTTCCTAAGATTTGCAGCAATGGCTCCTCGACTGGCCGCATCAGGCGTAGGGCGAACATCACGCCCAGCAACGCCAGGCCGGCAATCACGCTATATCCAAACCGCAGCAGCCATTGCTCCTGATCCGGCGCGCCCCAGATGACCAGCGCCGCGGCGGCGGCGCCGATCAGGGCGCGCTCCCACGGATAGCGGATCGGCGCCGATTTCAGCCCCGCCACAACGTAAAGCCCAAGCCGAGTGAAGTTGCCGGCGAACATCGCAATCAACGCGCCGACGGCGCCGCCCAGCGCGCCTTCAAGCGGCACCAGAACAATGTAGCCGAGGATCGCAACGCCGGCGCCGATCGCGTCCACCATCAGCACCGCATACCCATCCTCGCGGGCGTAGGCGCCGACATTGCTGAGCATGACGATATAGGCCAGCACCGTCGCCCCGATCAGCGCAGGGATATAGGCGGAGGATTGGTGATACTGATCGCGCAAGGCGAGCTCGATAAAGATCGGCGCCGTCAGAGAGATCGCCGCCGCGCCCAGCAGCAGGATTGCGACGCCGAGGCCCCAATACTCCGCGCTCTGCGCGTAGCCGTCCTTCTCCTTCAGCAACGCAATCCGCTTCGGCATCCACCATAACTCGAATGGCGCGTAGACCAGAAACACGGCGATGGCGAAACGCTGGGCGAGGCCAAACTCAGCGATGACCGCGTCCGCCACCTCGCCGCTCATAAACAGGCGGTTTACATTGCCAAGCGCGAACATACAGAGGGCCGCGCCGACAATGGGGGCGCCATAACGCGCGGCTTGATAGAAACGGTCGATCGATACTTTGACCCCGGTTTCGCGCCACAATAGGAACACCAGCACGGCGGTGCCAGCGAGCATCACGGACGCGTTTGAGATCATCAGCCCGGTCACGCCGTAGCCGGCGCTGAGCACGATCCATAGCAGCACGACCATCGTCACCGCGCGCCCGACCGCAAAGGCGAGATAGTGCCACGCCCGATCCTTCAGCCGGATCCACATGAGCGGAAGCTCCACGCACGCCGCGACCGTTCCGCTGAGCAACATCATCCGCAGCGCGAATGGGTCGACCTTCACATCAAGCCCCGCCATCAGCGGAATAGTGAGCAGCTGAACCAACACCGAAAGCACGCCGCAGAAGATCAGCGCAACGCCGAGCAGTTCACTGGCCACGTCAGCGGCTTCTCTATCGCTGTCGGCCGTGCTGGCGAAGCGGATCAGCTGGTGCGCCGCTCCAATACCCGCAATGAGGGTAAACCCCTCCACCAACGCAAGGGCGACGTCGAACTGTCCAAACTGCGCTTTGTCGACGTAGAACGTCATCAGCGGCATGGTGATGAACGACATCGCGTTCGTGACCACAATGCTGATCGTATAGATCACCGGCGGCGGCAGCTTTTTTAATCGAGCGATCAGCCCGTCGCGTCCAACAGGCGGCGGCGTCTCTGCGTCAGGGGACGCGTGCTCATCAATGCTCGTCATTTACGCGGCTCCCTCAGCGGCTCACCCTGATTGGACTGTCGGCGTTTTACATTGTTGTTTCGTTTCCGAAACGATGTGCGCGGCCTATCATATTGCGGCGCAGCATGCATTTACCTTAGGCCCGTTCCGCAGAACGTAAGCAAGTCGCGCGCCGAAGCGCTCGAGATGTAACAGATCTCTGAGCCAATGCGCCGCGTTTCGAATCATCGCCGCAATCGTCGCCAGCTGGCCGCACAAGCAAAAGGCCGACCCGGAGACGCCCGGATCGGCCTATTAGGGGATTGGCGTCGGCTCGGCGAACGCGCCGGGGGGAAGCTCGACGCTTTACCGCGGACCGCTGATTACTCCGCCGCGCTCGCAGCTTTCCAGCCAGCCGAAGCCTGCTTCCGCGGAAGGACAGACGCAGCGTTCGCATCGACGATGACAACATCGCCAGGCAGCAGCTTGTCAAACGGCGTCGCCGTCAGGGTCTGGATGCCGGTCGGGCTCCGACGAACGACGCGATAAACGATGGAGCCAGCTTTCTTCTCCGCCGCAGCAACCGCCGCGTCCGGGGCCGAGGCCATTTCGGAACGGCGCGCCTTCGCAGCTGCGTACGCCAGCTGCTTCTCCTCGATGTCCGCTTCGAGCTTCACCAACTCCTCGGTCAGCTTCGCGGCGCGGGTCTGAACCAGTTTGATGCGATCCCGCTTCAGAGCGAGACGGCTTGCTTCGGCGCGGCTGACCGAGACGCGCGTCGTCGCGATTTGCGTCTCGATATCAATGGCGGAGCTGCGCAAGTCAGTCATCCGCTCTTCTGAAACGAAACCGCGCTTTTTCAGTTTGCCGAGACGCGCAATGTACTCTTTGCGCTCATCCAGCTTCGAATGCAGCGTTTTGGTGTACTCTTTCAGCCGCGAAACTTCGTCCTCAGCCGCACGAAGCGACGCGTCGATGACGCTGAGCTGCAGTGCGCTGGCGCTCCGCGCCGCGACGAGCAACGCTTGCTCGCTCTCGATCAGGGTGCGCGCTTCGAGGTCCCCGACCAGAGCGGTCAGGCGGGCGGGAGTTTTGATCATCGCCACCCCATCACGCTCCGCAACGAGCCGCGCCGAGCGCGTGATCGCCCGCTTGAGCTCCGAGCGCGTGCGCTCGATCGACAGCTTCGCGTCGATCAGATCGACGCTCGATTTGGTGCGATCGGCGCTCCGATAAAAACCGCCGGCGAGCGCCACAGCGTGCATCACGGTCATATTCCGGCGCCACTCGAACGAACCGGCGTTCGAGACGATGCCGGAGACAAAGATCGGCTGGTATTTCTCAACTTCGATCGTGACGTCGCTCCGGCGGCCAGTCAGATCAAAAACCTTTTGCGCCAGAACAGTTTCGAGGTCCGACGAGGTCAGGCCCGCAACAGAAACGCGGTCGATGACCGGGATCGAAACGGTCTCATCGTCATTCACCCGATACAGACCGGTGATCTCTTTATATCCGTGGAAGCGGATGCTCAGGGTCTCGGCGTAGGTCACCAGCAAACCCGAACGTCCGCGACGGCTGCGCTTGGTCGAAATCGATGTTCTGATTGGCAATGAGCGTTTCGCAGCCTCAATCGCCAAAGGCGCTTTGTCCGCCGGCTTTGGCGCTTCAGCGGTCTTGACCGGCGTTGCAACCGTTTCAGCCTTCGCAGGCGCCGCAACAGGGGCCCGGGCCGGCGCTGGGGTCGCGACAACCGCGGACGGCGTAATCGCCTCCTCAGGCGCCGGCGCAATGGGTGAGTAGCTCTCCGCGCGCTCAAACGTGCTCCGCGCTGAGGTCGGCCCCTTATCCAGGTCCGTCTCAGGAACGCCGGGGTTCCAGAACAGCTGCACGCCAAGGATAGCGCAAAAAACGCTGAGTAGCAGCACGTTGACTTTACCGAACATGACCTTCCCCTTGAGTGCGGCGCACTCCCAAATCGCGATCTCGCGGCGCCGGATTAGTGCGCGATTCGGCGAGATCGCCATCGCGTCGTCTTGATCCGAACGCATTGCAATCTCCGAGCCAACACGAGACCGCCCCACTCCCCTGGCGGATGAAAACAGGCTTCCCAGGCCCGTTCGCCTCAACCGCCCCGTGTCTGACGGCAGAAATGCGTATGCAAACCGTTTATTGTCCATAATGCAAGCATAACCATGGCGGAAGAAGTCCTTCGCGAGTGCCAAATAAACACACTCCGAACCTGTCGCTGTTTCGTCATGATCTTTTTGCGCGATTTTTTCTCTACTGCAGTCGCGCGCAAGGCATATGAGCGCGATGTCGACATCCAGGGGTGAGCCGCATGATCGCCACAAACAAACCCGCTGATGTTCGTTTTTCAAACGAGCCCTAAGCGCGGCGCGAACTTGACCTTGGCGTAATGAAACTGTGGCACGCTGATTGCTGTGTGCGCCTTCGACGTCAGTGCGTTCAATGTGACTGCGTAGATAACGCACTGCAACATAATCCGACGCCGCCGGCGCTAGATCGGCCCAAGTCGTCACAGCCATGACGCGCGCCCGCATTGTGGACGCCGCCCAAGCACTCGCGAGGAGACGTTTAATGGTGAGCGTGAACCAGAAATATCCAGCTGAGCAGCAGATGTTCAAATATGATCGCGACATGGCGCTCGCGGCCGGCTTTGCGGAGGCTGTGGCGGCCTACCCTGATCGCGTCGCGCTGGTCGCGGGCGCAACTTCGTATCGATATGATGAGCTGGACGCGCTGACGAACCAGCTCGCCCGCAGGCTCGCCGCAGCGGGCGTCGCCGCCGGCTCCGTCGTCGCCACGCTGACCGAACGATCCGCCGAAACCGTCATCCTATGGCTGGCAATCATCAAATGCGGCGGCGTGTACCTGCCCTATGACCCGGCTTATCCGCTGGATACGCTGCGTTTTATGATCAGCGATGCGCAGCCGGTCATCGCAATTGCCGATAAGGCGTTCGACCGCGACGCCGCCGGCGATATCGGCGCGCCGCTCTATTCGGTCGAAGACGAAATCGCCGCCGCCGCGAATGAAAGCGCTGCGCCCTTCTCCGTCACGGTCGATGCGGGCTCCGCCGCTTATATCATGTACACCTCGGGCTCGACCGGAAAGCCGAAAGGCGTGGTCGTCCCACATCGGGGCGTTGTTCGTCTCGTACGTGAACAGAATTACATGGAGTTCGGGCCAGACGAGATCTGGCTGCAAATCGCCGCTCTCGCCTTCGACGTCAGCACGCTCGAGGTTTGGGGGGCGCTGCTGAACGGCGCGACCTGCGCGATCTACGAAGGATCCCGCATTGATATCGCCACCCTTGGCGACGTCATTACCAAATACGGCGTCACGTCGATGTATCTGACCACGGGTCTGTTCAACGCGGTGATTGACGAGAATATCGAAGCGCTGCGCAGCCTGGAGACGCTGCTGGTCGGCGGCGACGTGGTGTCGCCGGAACACGCCAACAAGTTGGTCGCAACGCTGCCGCATGTTCAGCTGATCAACGGCTACGGCCCGACCGAAGCGACCACCTTCACCACTTGCTGGTGCGCGCCGAAAGGGAAGCGGATCGAGGGCGCTGTGCCGATCGGCGACAGCTTGTCCCATTCGACCACCATGATTCTCGACGAGAATCTGAAACCAGTTCCGGATGGCGAGATTGGCTTCCTGTGGACCGGCGGCGACGGCGTCGCGCTCGGCTATCTGAACCGCGAAGAGCTGACCGCCGATCGCTTCCGCCCCGACCCGTTCGCTGAACATGAAGGGCTGATGTACAATACCGGCGATCTGGCGCGCCTGACCCCAGAAGGCGCCTTTGAGTTCCTCGGCCGCAAGGACCGTCAGCTGAAGATTGACGGCAAACGGATCGAGCTTGACGAAATCGAACATAATCTGCGCGCTGACGAACGCGTCGATGATGTGGTCGCGACGCTGCGCCAAAAGAATGCGAACAAAAGCATTGTCGCCTTTATCAAGCTGCAGGAAGGCTCGACCGACGAAGCCCTGTTGCAAGCGGTGCTGGACGATTACCGCGGCCGAATGCCGGCTCATATGGCCCCGCACCGTACAATCCTAACCAGCCAGATGCCGCTGACGCCAAACGGCAAAATCGACCGCAAGAAGTTGCTGGCGATGGCGGAAGCCGACGCGGAAACGGCCAGCGCGGCGCCGCGCGCGCTTGAGGGCGACGAGGAGCGCGCCATTGCGGATGTTTGGAGCGAGGTGCTCGGCCATCCGAATTTCGGACGGGACGACAATTTCTTCGATATCGGCGGCACCTCTCTCATGATGGTCCGCGCCCATGCCGCCTTGCAGCGCAAGATCGGCAAAACCGTCCCGATTACAGCGCTGTTTGAGCATCCGCGCATTTCCGAACTCGCGAGCGCGCTGTCTGGCGCGAATGCTGCAACGGCAAAACGGCGCGCCGCGCGAGATCGCGGCGCCCGGCAGAAAGACCTGCTGCGCAAGATGCGCAGCTAACCATTGTCGGGCCAGTATCCTTATTCGGCGGGCCTTTTTTAATCCGTCCGCGGTACAACGAGGCGTAGAATTGCGCCGGGAGTATATGATGAGCGTTCTCGATCAATCGACGACGGCGTTGGCCGCGGATCCGTTGGAAGACGGCGTCGCCGTTGTCGGCATGGCGGGGCGCTTTCCCGGCGCAGACGATATCGCCCAGCTTTGGGACAACCTGAAAGCAGGACGAGACACTGTCTCACGCTTCGCTGAGCAGGAGCTGGAAGACGCCTTCAGCGATGCCGTTCGGCGGGATCCGAATTTTGTGCGCGCCCGCTCGATTCTCGAGAATGTGGAGCTGTTCGACCCGCAATTCTTCGGAATGCAGACGCGGGAGGCCGCCCTAACCGATCCGCAGCAGCGTCTGCTGCTCGAAACCGCCTGGCAGGCGCTGGAAGACGCCGCATGCGACCCCGATCGTTTTGGGGCGCCGATCGGCATGTTCTCCGGCACATCGATCAACACCTACTTTATGAAACACGTGCTGAGCGACCGGCGCGCGGTTGAGGAGTATACGTCGAACCACCAGGTGGGCGATTACACCAAGCTGCTCGGCGCGCTGGCGGATTTCTCGGCGACGCGCGTCGCTTACAAGCTCGGCTTGACCGGGCCGGCGATCGCTGTCGCCAGCGCCTGCTCGACCTCGCTGCTGGCGATCGCGGAGGCGTGCCAGAGCTTGCAGCTGTTGCAGTGCGACATGGCGCTCGCCGGCGGTTGCTCGCTAACCTTCCCGCAGAAACGCGGCTATCTATTCACCGAAGGCGGCATCGCCTCTGAGGACGGCGTTTGCCGCCCCTATGACGCCGGCGCCGTCGGCACCGTCTTCGGCCATGGCTGCGGCGTTGTCGCCCTGAAGCGGCTGGACGACGCGATCGCGGATGGCGACCGCATCTATGCCGTGATCGGCGGCTATGGCGTCAGCAATGACGGCAAGGACAAAGTCGGCTTCGCCGCGCCGAGCGTATCGGGCCAAGTTTCCGCGATGGCGCAAGCCTATGCGATGGCGGGCTTCGATCCGCGCACCATCGGCTATATCGAAGGCCACGGCACCGCGACCCCGCTTGGCGATCCACTTGAATTTGAAGCGCTTAAGCAAGCATTTGCCGAAAGCGACGCCCCGGACGCCACCGGCTTCTGCACGATCGGCTCCGGCAAAGCCAATTACGGCCATCTCGACGCTGCGGCCGGCGTCGCCGGTTTCATCAAAGCTGCGCTCGCCGTACAGCATGGCGAGATTCCGCCGCTGGCGCATTTTGAGAAGCCCAACCCGAATATCGACCTCGACCACAGCCCGTTCCGGATCAACAAAGAGCTGGAGAAGTGGGAAAAAGGCCCAGCGCCGCGGCGCGCCGCCATTAACTCCCTCGGCGTGGGCGGCACCAACGTGCATATCGCAATTGAAGAACCGCCTGTGCAGGACCCGACCGAGCAAACAGAGAGCCTGCGCACGCTGGTGATTTCAGCACGCAGCAAGGATGCTCTTGCGGCGGCGGCGGCTCAGCTGGCGGCGAAGCTGGAGACGCCGGACGCCCCAGCGCTCGCTGACGTCGCCTTCACCTTGCAGGAAGGCCGCAAACCGTTTGAGCATCGCGCGGTTGTCGCCGCAGCCACGACCGAGGAAGCGGCAAAACAACTGCGCGCCCTCCGTCCCACCGGCGCGACGGCGCGCACGGCGCCGAAATGCGCCTTTATGTTCCCCGGCCAAGGCGCTCAGCACGCCGGCATGGGCAAAGCGCTCTATCACAGCGACCCTGTGTTCAAATTCTGGGTTGATATGGGACTTGAGGCGCTGACGCCTTTGGTCGATGTCGATTTGGGCGAGCTTCTGTTCGGCGACGAGGCTGCTGACGATGACGCGCCCAAGCCGCTCAACGCGACCAGCCTGGCCCAACCGGCGCTCTATGTCATCGAGCATGCTTTGGCGCAGTACTGGATCCATCGCGGCGTCGAGCCGGACCTGATGATCGGCCACAGCGTCGGCGAATATGTCGCCGCGACTCTGGCTGGCGTTTTCTCCTTCGAAGACGGGCTGAAGCTGATCGCCGCGCGCGGCCGCCTGATGCAGGCGTGCGCGCCCGGGGCGATGTTGAGCGTTCGCCTATCCGAAGAAGAACTCCGCCCGTTGCTGCCGGAAGGCGCTGAAATCGCCGCGATCAACGCGCCGTCTTTGGTGGTCGCCGCCGGTCCGTTCGAGGCGATCGAGGCGTTGGAAGACGCTCTGACGGCAAAAGACGTCACCCATCGCCGTTTGCACACCAGCCACGCCTTCCATACCGCGATGATGCAGGAAGCTGTCGAGGCGTTGGAAGCCGAAGCGGCGAAAATCACCCTGAGCGCGCCGACCAAGCCCTTCATCTCCTGCGTTAGCGGCGACTGGATCACCAACGCCGACGCGACCTCCCCCGCCTATTGGGGCCGGCATCTGCGCGAGGCGGTCCGGTTCTCAGACGGGCTGCAGTCGCTGCTCGCCGGCGCCGGCGACGCCAAACGGGGCGTCGTCCTGCTCGAGGTTGGGCCGGGCCGTGCGCTCAGCACATTTGCGGGCCAGTTGCAGGCGAAAGACGAAGCGGCGAAGGCCGCAATCGCCGGCCGGGTCGAGACGCTGCCGGACTTCGCTCATCTGGACCAGGCGGAGGCGATCCTCGCGACGGCGGCGGGCGGCTTGTGGGCCGCCGGCTATGAGATCGATTGGAGCCAGTTTGACGACGGCGCAGGACGGGCCGTCTCACTGCCGACCTATCCATTTGAGCGCAAGCGCTGCTGGATTGACGCGCCCGCTTTTGACCGCAACGCGCCGATGGGCGCGGTTGAAACAGCGCCCGCCGCATCAACCGCGTCAACCGACGCTTCCGCCGCTGTCGCCGCCGCGCCGGCCGCAGCCCTGCAACAGATCGCCGCGATGACGGCGCAACTCTCGGCTGGCGCGCCGCACGCGCCAACGGCTCCCGCGGCAGCGCCGGCTCCGGAAGCTTCACAGAACCAATCCGACGCTGATGTGATGGAAATGGGCGATAGAAAACCTCTCTTAATCAAAGAGATCGTTTCAATGCTTGAGGATCTCTCGGGCGACGATCTCGCGGGCGTGGAGCCCGATGCGAGCTTCCTGGAGCTGGGATTCGACTCCCTGCTGCTGGGCCAAGTCGCGCAAAAACTGAAACGGTCGATGGGCGTCAATGTGACGTTCCGGCAAATCCTGTCGGACTACCCGTCCATCGACGCGCTGGCCGCGCATTGTGACGCGACCGTGCCTGCGGAAAAATTCGCCGCGCCGGCCCCTGCGCCCGTCGCAGCGCCTTCGGGCCAAGCGCCTGCTGCGCAAGCGCCGATTGCGCCAATCGCAATCGCGCCGATCGCGGGCGCGCCTGCGACCGGCCAGCCCGGCGGCATTGACGCGCTTATTCGCGATCAACTCGCGATGGTGCAACAAGTGATCGCCCAGCAGCTCGCCGCATATGGCGGCGCTGCAGCCGCGCCAACCCAAGCCGTCGCTGCGTCCGCACAGACCGCGCCGGTCGCCGCGCCTGCGCCGGAAGGCTATGATGATCTTCCGCAATCCGGCGGCGGCGCGTCCGCGTCGCGCTTTAACGTCTACAAAAGCGGCGCCGCCTCAGCGGGCGTACAGGAAAAGCAGAAGGCGTATATCGCGCAGCTGACCACGGCGCTGAACGCGAAATTGCCAAGCTCGAAGGCCTATGTGCAGAAGCACCGGGCGAAACTGGCCGACCCGCGAACGGCGGCGGGCTTCCGTCAGGACTGGAAAGATCTCGTCTATCCGATCGTCTCAAACAACGCGAAAGGGTCGCGGATCTGGGATACGGACGGCAACGAATATATCGATCTGGTCAATGGCTACGGGCAGACGGCGTTCGGCCACTCGCCTGACTTCGTTGTGGACGCGATCCAGAAGCAGCTGCAGGAAGGCTTCCCGATCGGCCCGCAATCGCCGCTTGCCGGCGAAACCGCGGACCTGATTTCGGAAATGACCGGCAATGAGCGGGTCACCTTCTGCAACACCGGCTCCGAGGCTGTGATGGCCGCGATGCGCGTCGCTCGCGCCGCAACCGGTCGTGAAAAGATCGCTGTCTTCGGCGGCGCCTACCATGGCCAGTTTGATGAAGTTCTTGTCAAACCGGGCAAAAAGAAAGCCCTGCCGATTGCGCCAGGCATTCCGGGCTCCTCGGTCTCCAACATGATCGTTCTGCCCTATGGCGATCCGGCAAGCCTCGAATGGGTGCGCAAGCACCAGGATGAACTCGCCGCTGTCGTGGTGGAGACGGTCCAGAGCCGCCATCCGGATCTGCGCCCGAAGGAGTTTGTCCAAGAGCTGCGCGCGACTACCGAGCACTCCGGCGCCGCGCTGGTGTTCGATGAGGTCGTCACCGGCTTCCGCGTTCATGTCGGCGGCATGCAGGCCTATTTCGGCATCCGCGCCGATATGGCGACCTATGGCAAGGTGCTGGGCGGCGGTATGCCGGTCGGCGTGCTTGCGGGTAAAAAGGAATGGATGGACGTCCTGGATGGCGGCCACTGGTCCTATGGCGATGACAGCGTTCCGGAAGTCGCGCCGACTTTCTTCGCCGGCACCTTTGTGCGCCACCCGCTGGTTCTCGCCGCCGTGCGCGCCGTCTTGCTTCACCTGAAGGACAACGGCCAGGCCCTGCTCGATACGCTGTCCTCCCGCTCGGACGCGTTCGTGAAGCGCCTGAACACCGAACTGGCCCGGCGCGACATCGCCAGCCGCGCCGAAAGCTTCTCCAGCTTCTTCTACTTCTATCCGGCCTCGGAAGATCCGATGGCCAGCCTGTTCTACCCGCAGATGCGACTGCTCGGCGTCAATATGCAGGAGGGTTTCCCCTGCTACCTGACCACCGCGCACTCGGATCAGGACTATGATCAGGTTGTGAACGCTTTCGGCGAGACCCTCGACCGTCTACAGGAGGTCGAAATTCTCGCGGGAAAGGCGTTAGCGGACGCGCCGTCGCCTAATCGCGCTGTCAGCGCGTCCGCCGAACCCCGGACCCCGAGTCCGTCCGACGCGCCTGGCGCAGATTTGCCCGCCACGGTTCCCCTGACCGAACCGATGATGGAGATCTATGTCAGCTCGCAATTCTCGGACGAGGCCAACTGCGCCTTCAATGAAGGCCTGACGATCGCGCTCGAGGGCGCGATTGATCTCGCCGCGCTGCGCACAGCGCTGAACAAAGTCGTCGCCCGCCATGAAGGGCTGCGGGCGAGCTTCAATATCGATGATGAAACGATGCGCGTCGCGCCGGAACTGAAACTGGCGCTGCCGTTGCTCGATCTGAGCGGCAAGCCTGATCCGCAAGCGGCGTTCGACGCGCTGATTAAGCAAGAAGCCGAAACGCCGTTCGACCTGGATGACGGGCCGCTGTTCCGCGCCCAGCTGCTGAAGCTGAGCGCGAGCAAACATGCGCTGGTTCTATTCGGCCATCACATCATCCTCGATGGATGGTCCGCAGGCGTCTGCGTCTACGAACTTGCCGAATTCTACCGCGAGGCGACGCTGGGCCAAACGCCAGAGCTCGACCCTGTCTACCCGCTGCGCGAATACTGCCTGGCGGCGCATAAGGTTGACGAAGAGGCGGAGAAGTTCTGGCGCGAGATGTATTCGGATCTGCCCGAAACGCCGAAGCTGCCGACCGACCGCCCGCGGCCAGCCCATCGCGACTATGCGGGCGCGACCTATTCCGACTTTATCGACGCAGACAGCTATAAAGCCGCCAAGAAAGCCGGCGCGAAGCTGGGCGCGACGCCCTACGTCTTCTACTTCGCCGCGACCCAGGTGATGACCGCGCGCCTGTGCGATACGCCAGACACGCCGGTCTACCTGGCGATGGCGGGTCAGACGCTCTGCCCGGATCGCGCGCTGGTCGGCCACGCCGTCGCCGCGCTGCCGCTTCGCACCCCCTTTGAATGGACCGAGAAATTCTCGGATCACGTCTCGAAAGTCCGCACCGCGTTCTTCGAAGCGAATGACAACCAAAACTACACGCTGGGCACCTTGGTTCGCCGCCTTAACCCGCCGCGCGATCCAAGCCGGGCGCCGATCAGCGACATCTGCTTCAATCTGGAGCGGGTCGGCGGCGCGCTCGATTTTGGCGGCCCAACCGCCGATCTGATCCCCGCGCCGCGCTCCTATGTCCATTTCGATTGGTCGATCAATCTGATGGAGGATAAAGGCGGCCTGCGGATCGATATCGACTACAACACGGCGCTGTTTGACGAAGCGACGATCAAGCGCTGGGTCAGCCATCTGCGCGCCGTTGTCGCCGGCGCCGTCGCCCAGCCGGAGACGGAGATCGGCAAGCTGCCGATGCATGATGATGGGCTGCTCAACGACCTGCTCGCCCTCGGCGACGGTGAGAAAATGGCCGTCGACACGTCGCAAGGCCTGCATCAGATGATTGCGGCCCGCGCCGCCGAAACCCCGGACCGCGAAGCCGTGCGCTGCGGCGATGAATCGCTGACCTACGGCGCGTTGGACCAAGCCGCGAACCGGCTTGCCCGGCATATGCTCTCCGCCCTCCCCGACGAGGGCGGGTTGATCGGGGTCTGTCTGCCGCGCAGCGCTGAGTTCATCGTCGCGATCCTCGCGGCGCTGAAGGCCGGATGCGCCTACGCGCCGATGGATCCGGAGCATCCGAGAGCCCGCCGGGCGACCGCGCTGCAGGTGGCCTCGGCCGCAGCTCTGATCTGCGCCGATGACGAAAGCGCGGCGAGCGCAGAAAAAGGCGAACGCGTCTTCCGCCTGGATCGCGAGAAAGAGTTCATCGACCGGATGGATCCAACCGCGCCGCAAAGCGCGTCGGCTCCGGTCGGCGATCGCCCCGCCTATGTCATTTTCACCTCCGGCTCCACCGGCGCGCCGAAGGGCGTTTCCGTCCCGCACCACGCGGTTGTGAACCTTCTCGCCGAAGCGGAGCACTATCCGGGGCTGCGGCCCGGCGGGACGGTGATCTCGATCTCCTCCTTCATTTTCGACACCTCCATCACGGACATCTACCTGCCGCTCACGCGCGGCTGCCGGATTGTGATGGCGGACAAGGACACGGCGCGGGACGGCTTTTCCCTGGCCGAGCTGCTGGAAGAGATTGAACCGGATTATATGGACTGCCCGCCTTCGATCTGGCGGCTGCTGAAAGAAGCGGGCTGGACGCCGAATAAGAACCTGCATGCGGGCTGCGGCGGCGAACCGCTGTCGCGAAGCCTCGCCGATTGGATCCTCGCCTCCGGCTGCCGCCTGTGGAACCTGTACGGCCCGACCGAAGCGACCGGCTGGTGCACACGCGCCGAGATCACGCGCGCCAGCGGCGACATCACCATCGGCTCGCCTGTGCTGAACACCCGTGTGCGGCTGGTGGACGAACGCGGCGAGCTGGCCCCGATTGGCGTTCCGGGCGAGCTCTTGGTCGCCGGCGATTGCTTGGCGCACGGCTATGTCGGACGTCAGGATCTAACTGACGCGGCGTTTGTCGAGCTTTCGCTCGGCGGCCGCCCGCCAGAGCGCTGGTACCGCACCAAGGATATCGGGCGCTTGAACGCGAATGGCGACATCACGTTGGCCGGCCGCCGCGATCACCAGATCAAACTGCGCGGCTACCGGATCGAGCTGGAGGAGATCGAGAAGGTGATCGAAGGGGCGCCGGGCGTTAAGGCCGTCGCCACCGCGCTGGAAGGCGACACGCCGGAAACCCAGCAGATCGTCGCCTACTATGTTCTCGAGCCCGGCGCATCGGCCACGCCGAAAAGTCTCGCCACCAGCGCAGGCGCGCGGCTGCCGAGCTATATGACGCCAACCGAGTGGATTGAACTGCAGGCCTTGCCGCTGCTGAGCAACGGCAAGCTCGATCGGAAAGGCCTCGCCGCGGCGCCGCGCGCCAACACGGCGACGGCGACGGCGACGGCGACGATTAAGACAGCAGCGCGTGAGACTGCAGAGACCAAACATGACGGCCCAATGCCGCAACTCAGCGACTTCCTCGGCGGCGCGCGCCGACGGGCCACGCGATAAGGGCGCAAAGAAGGGCGAACCCATGAGCACTGAAGCGACCATCACTCCCGCCGCCGCCAGCGCCAGTTCGATCGACCCGAACGAGCTGTTCCCATGCACAACCTTCCAGCGCCGCTGCTGGGAGGTGCAAAACCAGCAGCCGAGCGGGATCCACAATGTCGTCGGCATGCGCTGGCGGCTGCTCGGCGAAATTGACGCCGCCACCGTTGAGGCGGCGCTGAACGCGCTGATCATCCGTCACGAAATCCTGCGCACGGCGATTATCGAGGTTGACGGCGCGCCGATGCAGCATGTGCTGCCAGAGGCGCCGCTGACCCTGGCCTACCAGGATCTTTCGACCCTGCCGGAAGAAGCGCGCTTCCAAGAAGCCAACGCGATCGGCAAGCGGGAGGCTCACACGCCCTTCGACCTTGAGCGTCCGCCGTTGCTGCGCAGCGTTCTGGTCAAATTGGACGACCGCAATCACATTCTGCACCTCACCTTCCACAGCGCGGCGGTGGACGGCTGGTCCATGGGCCTGCTGATCCGCGAGTTCGGCATGATCGCCGGCGCGCTGCAAGCAGGCGTGCAACCGGATTTGCCGCCAGTCGCGCTGCAATTTGCAGACTACGCGCTTTGGCAGCAGGATGCGCTGCGCAGCGCCGGCTTTAATGAAGATCGGGACTATTGGCGCACGAAGCTGGCCGGGGTGCCCCGCTTTGAAGTGACGCCAGATAAGCCGCGCCCCGCAATGATGGCCGGCGCCGGCGAAATCCGCACGTTGCTGCTGCCGGCGGACCTGAATGAAAAGCTGGTGGGCTTCTCGCGCCGAACGGGCCAAACGCTGTTTCAGCTCGCCTCCGCCACCCTCTCGGCGACGCTTCGCGAGCAAACGGGGCAGACCGACGTCGTGATCTCCGCCCCCTCCGTCTCCCGCGATGAGGTTGAGTTGGAGTCGATGGTCGGCTCGGAGCTGAACACGCTCATGCTGCGCATAGACGCCTCCGGCGATCCAAGTTTCGACCAGCTGGCCGAACGCTGCGGCGACGTTATCGCCGAAGCGATGGATCACGCGAAACTGCCGTTCGAAGAGGTGGTCGATCTCGTTGGCGCGCCGCAGGACCACAGCCGCACGCCGCTCTATTCAGTGCAGCTGGTGCAGCAGAGCGCCTATATCGACACGGGCAAGACCGGGAACATGCATTTTGGGCGGTTCGAGATCATCTCAATCCCGTCCTACTCCTCCGGCGCGCAAACCGATCTGTTGTTCTTCATGGTTGGCCGCGAAGAAGGCTGGCGGATTTCCTGTGAGGCGAATGTCGACCTGTTCGAAATGGCGACTGTCGACCGCATGCTGCGCCGCTGGGCGCAGATGATTGAAGCGATGATCGAAAGCGACGGCGCCGCGCGCATTGCCGCCGTGCCGCACCGCGATATCGATCGCTTTAAGCCTGGCTCGGTTCCGGATCTCTCCGCCGCCACGCTCGCGCCGGCGCAACCGATCGCGACGCCAAAGGCTGCGCCGTCCTCGACTGCTCCAGCCGCCGCAGCGGCGACGAGCGCCGAAGTCGATGCGAAAGTGATTGAGATCTGGCGCGAGCTGCTGGAGAAGCCGGAAATCCACGCCGGCAGCGACTTCTTTGACAATGGCGGCCACTCGCTCACCGCGATGCGGATGATCAGCCGCGTCAACAAGGCGTTCAGCATCAAACTGAAGGTGGCGGCGCTGTTTAAAGCGCCGACCGTCACCCAATTTTCGGCCATGATCCTCGCCGAGCGGCCGGATCTTGCGACCGCAGCTGCGCCCGCCGCGCCGGCTGCAGCCGCCCCCACACCCGCGCCGACGCCGACCGCGCCGTCATCGCTTCCGCCGGCCTCAGCTGCGCCGGCGGCGCCCGTCGCCGCCCCCGGCTCCCTCGTTGTAATCCCGAAGCTGATCGAGATCTGGGGCGAAGTGCTCGATCGCCCCGGCGTTTCGGCGCAGACGGACTTCTTCGACGCGGGCGGCCATTCGCTGTCGGCGATGCGGATGATCAGCCGTGTGAACAAAAATTTCGGCCTTAAATTGAAGGTCGCGGCGCTGTTCAAGGCGCCGTCGCTGAGCCAGTTCGCCGGCCTGATCCTGGCCGAGCGGCCGGAACTTGAACCGAGCGCGCCCGCCCCTGCGGCCGCGCCCGTCGCCCCTATGTCGGCGCCTGTCGCCGCGCCCCTCGCGCCTACCGCCGCGCCAACGCTGACGGCGCCGACCATCGCGCCGGCCGGCGGCGAGGAGCTGACGCCAGTTATGGCGCTCAACAACGGCTCCGCTTTCGTGCTGATCCAACGACGGATGACCGGCAACCGCCAGTTCATCGACATTCCCGTCGGCGATAAAGAGGACGCGGAATTCGCCCAGACCCATACGCTGGAGGAAAGCGTGGCGCGGGTGGTCGAGCGGATCCAGAAGGCGCGGCCGCACGGCCCTTACATCCTCCTGGCCTATTGCGGCCTCAGCCCCATCGTCGTCGAGGCGGGCCGCCAGTTGCGCGCAAAAGGCGAGCATGTGCAGCTGATCGCGGTGATGGACAGTTTCGCGCCGGGCTACTTTGTCAAGCTGTCGCGAATGGGCCGCTTCATCCGCAAAGCGACGATGGTCAAACGCTCCTTCGGCTATTTCGGCGAGCTGGCGCGGGACTATTGGTCCGGCAAGATCTCGCTGGCCTTCTTCCTCGACTCCTACGGCTTCATCCGCAAGAGCGGGTTGGTGCCTTATCTGGCGAAGCTGAAGCTGATTGAGCCGCTGCCGGAGGAAGATGAGACCCTCGATTCGCTGACCTATTTCGACGCCATGCTTGCCGCCGGCTATCGGAACAAGGTGAAGCCCATCGAGACCAACCTGCTCTCTTTCTGCAGCGCCAGCATGTATAAGGGGCGGTTCTTCCCAGAAGTTCAGGGCTGGAAGGAAGTGGTCAAAAACGGTCGGGTTGAGGAATATCGCGTTCCCTGTGAGCACCGCGAGATGACGCGCGACCCGTTCGCTACGTTGATCGGGCTCCATCTCGACAAAACCTTGCTCGAGATTGAGGCCGCGGATGCGGCAAAAGCGAGAGCGGCTGGCGGCTAGCGGCTAGGGTGGGAACAGCACGCGACCACTCAAAGAGATAGAACATTTTCATGACCGCAATTCTTTCGAAAATGCTCTAAGGCGTTTCGATGCGCTTACGTCAAACCAATCGACGGCGCGGCCTGATCCGCGCCGTCCTCGCGTTGCTCGCCATATGTCTTGCGGGGGTGTTGGCGATGGCGCCATGGAATGATCTTCGCTACGGCTTCACGCGCGTCCCGCCGCCGCCGCCCAGCGGACCGTTCGCGACGCAGATCATCGACATTCCAGCGGCGGAGGGTCTCTCTGCGATCCGACTCTTTGCGCCAAAGACGGCGGCGGCGGCGCAGGCCGCGCCTCTCATTCTCTATATGCCCGGCTTTCAGGGGCGCGCGACGGACAATGACGCTCTGCTCGCCAACCTAGCCAGCCACGGCTACGCAATCGCCGCATTTGACGACATCGCCCATGATGCGCCGCCCGCTGGGGAAAGCGAAAGCCGGCGCGCGGCGCGGCGCGGCGATCTCGATTACCGAACCGAACAGGCCTATCGCGCGACCAGCAAAAGGTTGGACGTGCGCGCAGAAATGTCTGCGCACAAAATGACTGCGATGCTCGATCGGCTCGAACGTCTGGCGCGTCTCGAGGTCAGTCCCCTCGCAGCCGTTCGGCTCGATTTCAGCCGAGTTGGCGCGCTGGGCTTCTCCTTTGGCGGCGCGACGGCGATTGAGGCGATGGCGCGAGACAGCCGCATTCTCGCCGCCGCGAATCTCGATGGCGACCTCGCGGGGCGAACCGCAACGGAGATCGTCGATGGGCCTTATCTTGAGCTGAACAGCACCGATCGACCGGTTGTCTGGCCCAAATGGATGGCGTGGCTCCGCCCCACCAACGCCTTTGTCGTTGAGGAAGCCCGGCTCGCCCGCAAGGCCTCTCGCGATCAGACGGCGCGGCCGAATGCGCATCTGATCGTCATCACTGGCGCGCGCCACAATGATTTTACAGACGCGCTGCATGGCGGCGCGCGATGGCGCGGTTGGCGCCCCTGGTTGCCGCCGCTCGCGCAGGCGGAGCGGGTGCGGAGCATTACCGATGCGTATCTGCTGGCGTTCTTCGGCGCTCACTTGCGCGGCGAACCGAGCCCGCTGCTCACTGCGTCGCCGTCCCCTTTTGAAGAGGTCCGTTTCAGCCGGTAGCGCCGTTCTTTTCGTCCACGCCGCGCACCGCTCGAATCCGCAGCTGGGGCGTCCGCCCTCCCGCTTCAATCGCCACAGCCCCGGCGATGTCGGCGCGCGGCGAAAAGGAAAGCAGACGCCACCCTGCGCCAGCCTCATTCGGGTCGCGGATGGTGAGCGACGGCTCCGCTGCGTCTGGTGTTAGCGCGACGTCAAAACTGGCGAGATCAGCCGTCAACCCCGCGCCGAGCGCCTTCACGAACGCTTCCTTCCTGGTCCAGCCGGCGAAGAACAGGCGGAGTTGCGCGGCTGGGGTCGTCGCCGCGCCCAACTCCTGACGCTCGGCCGGGGAAAAGGCCAGCTCCGACACATTCTCCCGAACCGGTCGGATCGCCTCGATATCGACCCCGACGCGGACGCCCCCCGCGCGCGCCACCGCCAGCGCCGCCAAATCGGCGCTATGGCTCAGATTAAAGCTCAGCTCCGCGCCTTTGAGCTCAGGCTTGCCGTTTGCCCCGACGCGAAGAGGAACGTCTTCCGCCCGAACGCCGAGATAGCGGCCGAGGACACGGCGCACGCGGCTACGGCACAAGATATACTGCGCCTGCAACGCCTCTGTACGAAATCTGCGCGCGCGTTCGTTCTCTTCTGGCGAGAGCAGAACAGGATCCGGCGCACGGGAGACGCGAAGAGGCCACAGCCAGAGATCTAATTCGATAGCGTCATCCATTGTCGACATACTCTCGGTAGATAAGGCGCGAAGCAACGGCGCAAGGCTTGCATTCAAGGTTTGCATTTATGAGTGCGCAATTGCCGACGCGACGTAAATGACGGCCGCTTTCAGGCCAATCGGGCGCGCTTCTATTGGGATGTTGGGGCGAAAATGATGGACGAGACGCTGACTATTCGGCCCGGGGCGGTTGTGCATGTCGTCAACAAAATGCAGCCGGGCGGCATTGAAACACTGGTTCTCGATTTGGCGCGAAAGGATGTCGACGACATCGCGATTATCAGCCTCGAAATGGGCGCGGATGAACTCGTCGCCGCCTGGCCGGCGTTGGCGCCTTATCGGTCGCGGCTGATCGGGTTGCGCCGACCGCCGGGGCTGCAGCCGAAGCTTTCGCTGGAGCTGGCGCGGATCTTCCGCGCGCTGAAGCCGCGCGCGGTCATCGCCCATCATATTGGCCCGCTTCTCTACAGCGCTGGGGCGGTAAAACTGGCCGGACCTCGCCGCTTTGTCCATGTTGAGCACGATGTGTGGCACTACGCCGAAAACCCCAAACATGTGAAAATTCTCAAACTGGTCGAGCTGATCGCGCGGCCGCGGCATATCGCCGTTTCGACGCCGATCCGAGACCGAATGCGAGAGCTCATCCCAAAAGCGAACATCACGGTGTCGCCGCCCGGCATTGATACGGCGCGCTTTGCGAAAGGGGACAAAGCCGCCGCGATGCGCAAGCTGGGCTTGCCCGAAACCGCCCGGCTGATTGGAACAGCAGGCCGGCTGGAGGCCGTGAAAGCGCAGCATGTTCTTATCGAAGCGATGTCCGCGCTGGCCGCTGACGTCCATTGCGTCATCGCCGGCGAAGGATCAGAGCGCCCAGCTCTTGAAGCAAAGATCGCCGAACTCGGGTTGGGCGCGCGGGTAACGCTGCTTGGCCATCGCGACGATCTGTTCGAGCTGATGCCCGGCTTCGATCTGTTCTGCCTGCCATCCCTAAATGAAGGGCTGCCGCGGGTCGTTCTGGAGGCGCAGGCGTGCGACGTGCCCGTGATCGCCTCCGATGTCGGCGCGCTGAAAGATGCGATCAACCCGGCGACCGGCGCGCTGACGCCTGCTGGCGATTCCGAAGCGCTGGCGTCGGCGCTCGCCGCCCGCCTTCACACGCCGCCTCCAGCAGGCGCCACCCGCGCTTTCGTGGTCGAGAATTTCGACTTCGAGCGCGTTTGGGAACGCTTCAGCGAGGCGGCCGGACCGCGGATTGAATGACCGGGCGCGCTCGCCATTGGCGCCGAAATTGCGTTGATTTTGCGGCGCGTAGCGAACCCTCGCCGCCTTCGGCAGCGCCGTCCGGCAAACGGTAAGGTTCGCGCGTTAGAACAGAGCAAGCGCCGGCGCCGTCAGAAAAAACGACGCGGTCAGCGCTTAGGAGCCGCAAATCGCGGCGACGTCGTAGGGACCGATGGAGTCGGCGTCATGGAAAAGACCGCAGTCGAACTCGCTGCGAAAACGACAGAGAGCGGATCAATGTTCACAGGCGTCAGCACATTCGACTTCGTCATCGCGCTGCTTGTGATCTTGTTCGCCGGCGTTTTCGTCTATCATCAGGTCGTCTACCCGATCCTGCTGAAGATCTTCGCCGCGGCGCAACGGCGACGGACGCCGGCAGCGCCGCTGGCTCTGCCGCCGCGCGACGAATTGCCCGCAGCCGCCGTGATCGTGCCCGCCCACAACGAAGAAGCCTTCATTGCGGCGAAGCTGGAGAACCTCGCAGCGCTCGATTATCCGCGCGACCGGCTGCAAATCACCGTCGCGCTTGATGGCTGCACCGACAAAACCGAAGAAATCGCGCGGGCCAAGCTTGAGGAGTTTGGCAATCCGAGCTGGCTGACGCTGGTGATCAACCCGACAAATATCGGCAAACTCGCTACCCTCAATGAGCAAATTGAGAAGTGCGATGCGGAGTTTGTCGCGCTCAGCGACACCTCCGCCATCGTCGACCCGGATGCATTGCTCCGGGCGGCGGCCCACTTCGCGGATGCTGAGGTTGGCGTTGTCGTCGGCTCCTATCGGCTGCGCGAAGCCGGGAATGCGGGCGAGGCGATCTTCCGGGACAGTCAAAGCCAGGTCAAAGCGGATGAAGCCACGTTGGCTTCGCCGATGGGCGCAAGCGGCGCGTTCTACCTGTTCCGCCGCCGCTTCTGGCAGCCCCTGCCGCCGAAAACCATCAATGATGACTTCATGCTGCCGATGGGCATCGTCGGTCGCGGCGCGCGCGGGGTGTATGACCCCAAAATCGTCGCGCTGGAACTGGAGAAAACCGCCCCAGGTCAGGAGTTTTGGCGGCGCGTGCGGATCGGCGCCGGCAATATGCAGCAATTTGTCAAGCTGCCAGAACTGCGCGACTTCCGCAAAGGCTGGCTTGCCTGGCTGTTCTGGTCCGGTAAAGGCCTCCGCCCCTTGGCCATTTTTGCGTTGTTCCTTGCGGCGCTGGGCGCGGCCTATTTGGCGATCAAAGGCTACTGGCTGTTCCAACTGGGCTTCGCCGCCTTCCTCGCCGGCGCAGCGACTGCGCTTGTGGTTGTGTTCAAGCCTGAATGGAAAGTCCCGACGCCAGTCGCTTGGCTGGGCTACATGGTCGAAGGCGCAACCGCTTCCTTTATCGGCGCGGTTCGGTATCTCTTCTTAGGCCGCGCTCCCAAATGGAGCGCAACGACGCGGGAATCGATCGCAGCCGAAGGCGAAGTTATTGTCTGGCAGCAGGGAGTCGATGGCGAAACCGTCATCCAATTTGGCGCCGCAGCCGAAAAAGACACAGCGGCTCTACATGCGGTTTTCGCAGCGACCGGCGGTGAAGATCAGGATCCGGGCGGCTACATCCCGTGGACAGTATCGCTCAGCAAACGGATCGTCGATATTGTTCTGGCGCTGATCGGGCTCATCGGATTGGCGATCCTGTTCCCGTTCCTCGCGCTGTTCATCAAGCTCACATCGCCCGGCCCGATCATTTACAGCCAAATGAAGGTCGGCCGCGCGCGGCGAGATCGCACGGACATCTTCTGGATGCATAAATTCAGGACAATGTATGTCGACGCGGATAAGCGCGCTTCGATCCCCTCGCTCAAGGGCGATCCACGCGTCACGCCAGCCGGCAGGTTCCTGCGCCCGACCCGGCTCGATGAACTCCCGCAATTCATCAACATCCTGAAAGGCGACATGTCTTTTATCGGGCCGCGGCCAGAACGGCCGTCCTGGACCAAAGACATTGAGGACAAAGTGCCGTTCTTTATCGAACGCACCCATGGCCTGCGGCCGGGCCTGACGGGCTTGGCGCAGGTGAACCAAAGCCACGACCAAGCGGTCACCGAACCGGAGATGAAAGCCGCTTACGACCACGCCTACGCCGCGCGCCTGAGCAGCTGGTGGAGCTGGCTTTGGACCGACCTCGTGATCCTATTCAAAACCGCCGCGACCATCGTTGGCGCGAAGGGCTGACCCGCCGGTCCAGGCTCATTTCTCCGCGCGCGCTTGGCGCGTGCGGGCGAACCATTCCATGCGTTTTTTCAGCTCGCGCTCAAAGCCGCGTTCAACCGGTTCATAGTAAGTCGGGCGCTCGAAGCCGTCGGGGAAATAATCCTGCCCCGAAAAGCCGCCTGGCGCGTCATGGTCATACGCATAGCCTGCGCCAAAGCCCTGTTCTTTCATCAGTTCCGTCGGCGCGTTGAGGATGTGAGCCGGCGGCGGCGGCGCGCCCTTTCCTTTCGCATCCCGCATCGCCGCTTTATAGGCGATATAGCCTGCGTTCGACTTCGGCGCGGTCGCCAAATAGACAACGGCCTGGGCGATGGCCAACTCCCCCTCCGGCGAGCCCAAGAATTCGTAGGCCTCCTTAGCCGCATTGGCTTGGCTCATCGCATTGGGGTCCGCCAAGCCGATATCCTCGACCGCCATCCGCACGACCCGGCGCGCGACATAGAGCGGATCCTCGCCAGCAGCGAACATGCGGCAAAGCCAGTACAGCGCCGCATCCGGATCGGAGCCGCGGACCGACTTATGCAGCGCGGAAATCAGGCCGTAATGGCCGTCCCCCGCCCGATCATAAACCGGCGCCCGGCGCACCAGCGCTGCGGAGAGTTCTGCGCCATCCAAAGGCGCGTCCGTCGTCAGGGCGAACGCCTCATCCGCCAATGTAAGCAGCGCCCGGCCATCGCCGTCCGCCATCCCCCGCAGCACCGCGCGCCCATCCGCCGACAAGGGCAGCGCTGCGCCGAAGGTTTCCTCCGCCCGACAGAGCAGCCGCTCCAATGCAGCATCGTCCAGCCGCGACAGCATCATGACCTGCGCGCGCGAAAGCAGCGCCGAGTTCAACGCGAAAGACGGGTTTTCGGTGGTGGCGCCGACAAGCGTGATGAGGCCTTCCTCCATCACCGGGAGGAACGCGTCCTGCTGAGCGCGATTGAAACGATGGATCTCATCCACGAACAGCATCACGCCCTTATCGGCATTCTGCAGCGCGCGCGCTTCCGCAAACACCTTCTTCAGCTCCGCAACGCCGGAGAAGATGGCGCTAATCTGTCTGAAATGGAGGGAGGCGCGCTCAGCGAGCAGGCGCGCAATCGTCGTCTTGCCGACGCCCGGAGGCCCCCACAGGATAATCGACGCGAGCCGCCCTGCGGCCAACATGCGACCGAGAGGACCCTCAGGCCCTAACAGCGCCTGTTGCCCAACCACTTCTTCGAGCGAGCCAGGCCGCAACCGCTCGGCGAGCGGCGCGCGGCTATTGGGGCGTGACGGCGGCGCGAAGGGCTCAACGCGCAGAGGCGCTTCGTCCCGATCAAATAGATCCGCCGCCATCGCGCCTCCTACTCAGATTATTCGTCGGCCTCGGCCTCTTCAGCGGCGACGCGCTCACGGTCGCCCGCGCCTTTGGCATCTTCATCCCGGTCGATGAACTCAATAATCGCCATTGGGGCCATGTCGCCATAGCGGAAGCCAGCTTTCAGGACGCGGACATAGCCACCCTTACGGTCAGCATAGCGTTCCGCCAGCGTCGAAAAGAGCTTGGTGACAGCATCTTCCTGCTGAATACGCGACAGCGCATTCCGCCGATCATGCAGCGTGCCGCTTTTGCCCAACGTGATAAGCTTCTCGACATACGGACGGAGCTCTTTGGCTTTCGGCAGCGTGGTTTTGATTTGCTCATGCTCAATGAGCGAGCAAGCCATGTTGGCCAGCATTGCTTTACGATGCGACCAGGTACGATTCAGTTTACGACGGCCAAGACGATGGCGCATGTTTCAATACTCCTGTTCCAGGGGCTTATGCTTTGTCCGGCGGCTTTCAGGGGAAGCCGCTTCCTTGGACGCGCCCATCGAAATGGACGCGTCGAGCGCGTTATACCGCGGAGGTCAGAACTGGTCTTCGTATTTTTTGGCCAATTCTTCAATATTCTCCGGCGGCCAATCCGTAACTTCCTGGCCCAGATGCAGGCCAAGGTTGGTCAGGACCTCTTTGATCTCATTCAGCGATTTACGACCGAAGTTCGGGGTGCGCAGCATCTCCGCTTCGGTTTTCTGGATGAGATCGCCGATATAGACGATGTTGTCGTTCTTCAGGCAGTTGGCCGAACGTACCGACAGCTCCAGCTCATCCACTTTCTTGAGCAGAATTGGGTTGAACTCCAGCTCCTGCTCTTCCTCGACGCGTCGATCGATCGACGGTTCTTCGAAGTTGATGAAGGTCTGCAGCTGATCTTGAAGGATCCGGGCGGCGAACGCCACAGCGTCCTCTGGCTTGATCGCCCCATCCGTCTCCAGCGTCAGAGACAGCTTGTCATAGTCAAGCACCTGCCCCTCGCGGGTCGGTTCGACCTTATAGGAGACCTTCTTAACCGGGCTGAACAACGCGTCGACCGAAATCAGGCCGATAGGCGCATCTTCCGGACGCGCTTTGTCCGCCGCAACATAGCCTTTGCCGATCTCGACCGTCAGCTCCATATGCAGCTCGGCACCCGCATCGAGGTGGCAGATCAGGTGATCAGGGTTCAGCACCTCAACGCCGCCGATCTCGGTGATATCGCCGGCCGTTACAGGACCCGGGCCGGTAGCACGCAGGCTGAGGCGCTTTGGCCCCTCGATATCCATCCGCAGCGCGACGCCCTTCACGTTCAGCACGATGTCGGTGACATCCTCCCGAACGCCGGCGACCGACGAAAATTCGTGCAGAACGCCATCGATCTGAATCGCGGTGACCGCGGCCCCCTGCAGGCTCGACAGCAACACCCTGCGCAAAGCATTGCCGAGAGTAAGACCGAAGCCCCGCTCGAGCGGCTCCACGACAATCGTCGCTTGCCGATCTGGGTCGAGGCCAGGCAGCGCTTCCACGCCGCTCGGCTTGATCAATTCTTTCCAGTTCTTATCGATCACGACAGGTCCTCCATGCTTGCTTCGGCCTGTGATCGACGCGCCGAAGCATCCCGAGGAGCGGTTCGCACGCTAATAGCGCCGAAACCGCAAGAACCCACGGAGAGGTGGAACCTCTTCGTGGGCATTTCTTCAGATAAGGTCTCGCGCCCCATCTATGCAAGAGCGCGCGGCATTGTGTATTCAGCAGACCCGCAACTGTGGGTTGCGGGCGACAAATAGCCGAGTGAATGATCAGACGCGGCGACGCTTTGGCGGCCGGCAGCCATTATGCGCAATCGGGGTCACATCGCGAATTGCAGTGATCTGGAACCCGACTGCTTGCAGCGCGCGAAGAGCCGATTCGCGGCCGCCGCCAGGACCTTGAACTTCAACTTCCAAGGTGCGCATGCCGTGCTCCTGCGCCTTGCGGCCAGCATCCTCAGCAGCGACCTGCGCCGCGTACGGAGTCGACTTCCGCGAGCCCTTGAAGCCCATATGGCCCGCCGACGACCAAGAAATTGCATTGCCCTGCGCATCCGCAATCGTGATCATCGTGTTGTTGAACGACGCGTTCACATGGGCGACGCCAGAGCTGATATTTTTCCGCTCCTTACGGCGCGTCCGCGTCTTATCACGAGCCATACAGCACGCTCCTACCTACGACGCCGCGCATCCCGCAGCAGCGCCTGAATTTCCAAAATTCTTACTTTTTCTTACCAGCGATCGGCTTAGCCGGACCTTTACGCGTACGCGCGTTGGTGTGGGTTCGCTGCCCCCGGACCGGCAGGCCGCGACGATGGCGAAGGCCGCGGTAGCAGCCGAGATCCATCAGACGCTTCTTGTTCACCGCCACTTCCCGGCGCAGATCGCCTTCGACAGTGAAGTTCGCATCAATATGCTCCCGGATCTGCAGAACTTCTGCGTCCGACAACTCATTTACGCGGCGCGTCACATCGATCTCGAGCGACTCGCAAATGTTCTTCGCCGAGTGAAGGCCGATGCCATGAATATAAGTCAGAGCAATCGGTACTCGCTTCGCGGTAGGAATGTTTACGCCGGCGATACGCGCCACGAATTTTCTCCATTTCCAGAAGCCGCGCATAGTACTCAAAATGCGCAGCGCGTCAATCTAAGATAAGTTAGCTCAGCCGTCCAAAGCCGCCGCCAGTTGGCGCGTCACTTCGTGGATGTCGGCCATGCCGTCGATCGTTCTCAACTTGCCCTGTGCGCTGTAGTGCGCAATCAGCGGCGCAGTCTGTTCGTGATAGGCGGTGAGACGCGAGCGGACTGTATCGGCGTTGTCGTCTTGACGCCGTTTGAACTCCAACCCGCCGCAAATATCGCACACGCCGTCTTCTTTCGGGCGCTTGTGACGATCATGGAAACCTTCGCCACATTTAGCACAAGTGAAGCGGCCAGACACGCGATCCACCAACGCTTCGTCGTCAACTCGCATTTCGACGACCGCGTCCAGCGACTTGCCCTTCTCATTCAGCAGCTTGTCGAGCGCCTGAGCCTGCGCCGTCGTACGCGGAAAACCGTCGAAGATCACGCCGCCGGCAACATCCGGCTGGTCCATCCGGTCCGCGACAACACCGATCACGATCTCATCAGACACGAGCTGGCCCGCATCCATGACCGCCTTCGCCTTCTTGCCAATCTCCGAGCCAGACGCCACGGCGGCGCGCAGCATATCGCCAGTCGAAAGCTGGACCATTTTGCGTTCGCGCTCGAGAATCTTCGCTTGCGTGCCTTTGCCCGCGCCCGGAGGGCCAAGAAGGATGATGTTCAACGTTTTCTCCCACGAAGTTTGGACTTCTTGATGAGTCCTTCATACTGGTGAGCCAGCAGATGGCTTTGCACTTGCGAGATCGTATCCATCGTGACGCTCACGACAATGAGCAAAGATGTCCCGCCTAGATAGAAAGGCACGCCGAGGTTCGCTTGCAGCAGCACCGGGATAACGCATACGAGCGTCAGATAGGCTGCGCCAACGACAGTGAGCCGCGTCAAGACAAAGTCGAGATACTCGGCTGTTCGCTTACCCGGCCGAACCCCAGGCACGAACCCGCCATGTTTCTTCAAGTTATCGGCAACCTCTTCCGGGTTGAACACGATCGCAGTGTAGAAGAAGCAGAAGAAAATGATCAAAGCGGCGAGTGTCAGCAAGTAGACAGGAGAGCCTTGCTGCACATACAGCGCGATGTCGGCGAGCCAACCGCCTGACGCCGCCGATGGGTTGCTCGGATCCGGCGTGCCGCCCTGGAAAGCCAGGATTGAGGTCGGGACAGCGAGCAGCGAGGTCGCAAAAATCGGCGGGATCACGCCTGCGGTGTTTACCTTCAGCGGCAAGTGCGAGCGGTCGCCCTGATACACCTTATTGCCAACGTTGCGTTGCGGATACTGAATGGCGATTCGCCGCTGCGCCCGCTCCACGAACACAACGAACGCAATCAACCCAATGGCCAGCAGGAACACGCCAATAACCGTCGGGGCGCCCGCCGCCGCAGATTGCTGTTGATTCAAGAACTGGGTGAGCGCGACCGGTAGACCCGCAATAATGCCGACGAAGATGATTAGGGAAATCCCGTTGCCGACGCCGCGCGCCGTAATCTGCTCGCCGAGCCACATCAGCAAAATCGTGCCGCCGACAAGAGAGATAACGGCTGAAATCACGAAGAAGGACGATTGATCCGGCACGATAAACCGGCCATCCACCGTTGTGCCCTGGAAACCAACCGCGACGCCGTACGCTTGCAGGAAAGCAAGAACAACCGTCCCATAGCGCGTGTATTGGTTGATCTTCTTCCGGCCTGCCTCGCCTTCCTTCTTCATCGCCTCCAACGACGGCACCATCGTCGTCATCAGCTGCATGATAATCGAAGCCGAGATATAAGGCATAATACCCAGCGCGAACACGGCCATTCGGCCAACCGCCCCGCCGGCAAACGCGTCAACGACGCCGAGAATGCCGGAGCGGTGCTGCGCCATAAAGCGCTCAAGCAGGCCAGCATCGATTCCCGGCAACGTAATGAAGGTGCCAGCGCGATAGACGATCAAGATCGCCAGCGTGAACAGAATTCGATTCTGGAGTTCCTTCGCCTTTGAGAAGGTGCTCCAGCTCAAGTTCGCAGCAAGCTGTTCTGCGGCGGACGCCATCTTTGATCCCTTCTATCGGCGCGCAAATTGCGGCGCCTGTGCATATCCGTTCGGCGCGCCCGAAGCGCAAGAGGCGAGAGGTCGCCACCTGCGCTACGCCCCCTGAGAGCTTAGTTCCGCTCCGTATCGCGGTCATCGAGACCGCAGCGCGCCCAACCGGACGAGCCCTCAGACTAAGCCTCTTTCGACGCCGCCTCGGCCTTCGCTGGGATGGAAAGCTTCAACGAGCCGCCAGCTTTATCGACCGCCTCGACCGCCGTCTTCGACGCGCCGGAGATCTCAAGCTTAAGCGCTGCATTCAGCTCGCCACGGCCCAGCAGCCGGACGCCGTCACGTTTGCGCCGGATCACGCCGCGCTCCACCAGCAGCGCTTCGGTGATCACTTCATCCGCCGACAATTTCCCAGCCTCGACAGCTGCTTGCAACGTGCTGAGGTTGATGACGGCGAAATTTTTTCGAAAGATATTATTAAAGCCGCGTTTTGGGAGACGCCGGTGGATTGGCATCTGGCCGCCTTCGAAGCCTTTGATGGCGACGCCCGACCGGGAGGTCTGACCCTTAATACCGCGGCCGCCCATTTTACCCAGGCCCGAACCGGGGCCCCGGCCAACGCGCTTCTTCTTCTTAGTCGCGCCAGGATTGTCGCGAAGATTATGCAGTTTCACCATGACGCTTCTCCTATTGTCGGACCCTCCCGGCGCGCGTCATTGCGCCAGGCGCCATCGACCACAAACCATCGGCAGAGCGGCCCGCGCCGCTCTCCCGCGCAGAAATCAGCCGCGTTCTTCAACGATTTCAACCATGTGGCGAACCTTACGGATCATCCCACGCACAGCAGGGGTGTCCTCAAGCTCACGAACACGGTGCATCTTGTTCAGCCCCAGCCCGACGAGTGTCGCGCGCTGATCCGCGGGACGGCGGATCGGACTGCCAATCTGCTTGATGACGATTGTCTTTTTCTTGTCGCTCATCAGGCAGCTCCTTCAGCCTCTGCAGCGTCGGCCGCAGGCTCCTTGGCGACCTGATCAGGCCGCTTTGGCAGGATGTCCGAGGTCTTTTT